>CAYOTQ010000160.1:0-4834 GCA_964406915.1 uncultured bacterium | reverse complement strand
CACTTGCCACATTTCAGCTCGACGATCACTGTTTTTTGTTCATATCCTGCCGCTGCAGGCGACCCTGCAAGCGCAGCGGATCCTGTTAAAATATTATTATCACACTCTGTCGAGGATAATAATCGATGTAATGTTTTAGGGACACCCCCTAGGGATATCCCATTACTGCATCAGGGCATATTGTCATATCCCAGATACGTTCTTTTCTGGGTTGCTAGCTTTCCTTGCGGAAAAAAAAATTAATCCTGTTTTTGGTTTTTACAAACTGTTTACTGGTTTTTAAAAAAATCGGCGCTTTCGAGGCGTTTGGTGTAATATGGCGCGTTTCGAGTCCTATTTGGTTTTTTATAAACTAGTTTCTAGTTTAAAAGAGCTGGTTTGTGAACTGTTTGCTCTTGAAACTGGCAAAAAATCAAGATAAAATCTGTGTTTCAAATTCAAAATGGCCAAAATAATAGGAGATGTGAATGTCTGTTAGATATAACTGGACCATCGAAGAGCTACAACAACTCTATGCAATGCCCCTTCTTGAGCTCATTGCAAAATCCAATACCCTTCACAATCAGTTCCATAAACCGAATCAAGTACAGGTGTGTAGTCTCATATCCATTAAAACGGGCGGCTGCCCAGAAGATTGCAAATACTGCGCGCAATCATCTCGCTATCAAACCTCCGTCTCTGCGCAACCGATGATGCAATATGAGACTGTCTTGAATGAGGCAAAAAAAGCTATCGAACGAGGAGCTACCAGGGTCTGTTTGGGAGCTGCCTGGAGAGAGGTGCGAGATAGCAAGCAATTTGAAGAAGTTCTCAGAATGGTAAAAGGAATCACTGCGTTGGGCGTTGAGGTATGTTGTACTTTGGGGATGCTGACAGAACAGCAAGCCAAGCAGCTTAAGAAAGCCGGACTTTATGCCTATAATCATAATTTAGATTCCTCTGAAAAATTTTACAAAACCATCATTACGACTAGAAGCTATCAAGATCGGTTACGTACGTTAGACATTGCTGAAAAAGCCAATTTGAGCGTTTGCTGCGGCGGTATCTTAGGCATGGGAGAAGACCCCATAGATCGGCTAGAGCTTCTCCTCTCATTATGTAGACGAAATCCCCATCCTGAGTCTGTTCCCATTAATAGATTAACTCAAATTCCCGGTACGCCTCTTGAAAAGCAACCTCAAATATCTATTTGGGAGATGGTTCGAGCCATTTCTGTGGCGCGCATTGTGCTTCCTGAATCAATGATTCGACTATCTGCCGGACGTATTGAGATGTCGTATGAGCAGCAAGCGTTATGTTTTCTAGCCGGAGCTAATTCCATTTTTGCAGGCGAAAAACTTTTGACTGTGGCTAATACCCCTGTTGATAAAGATGATGAAATGTTTCAGCTCTTGGGCCTTAAGAAACGACCAGCATTTGCCAAAGGCGATTTACAATGACAGTGCACTCAGAAAATAGGTTGTTGCAACGCAAAAAACTTGGAAATTTGCGAACGCTGCAAACCATTGGGCCTGCTCTTGATTTTTCTTCTAATGATTACCTGGGGCTCGCTCGGTCTTCTACATTAGCTACCGCTGTTTTTCAAGAATGGGAGGCATATTTAAGTCCTCTCAATGGACTTGGAGCAACCGGCTCTCGTTTGCTGACAGGCAATTCGCTCTATGCGCAACAGTTAGAAGAGAAGATTGCTAAATTTCATGGCTATGAAGCAGGGCTGCTATTTAGCTGCGGATATATGGCGAATGTTGGTCTTCTTTCTGCAATTACAAATCAAGAGAGTGTCATCCTCTTCGATGCTGCCGTACATGCTTCTACTCATGATGGGATTCGCTTAAGCCGCGCTAAGGCATTTGCTTTTCGACATAACGATCTCAGCTCTCTTGAAAGTCGCCTTAAAAACTGTTCTTCTCAGTCAGATCGGTTTATTTGTGTCGAATCCATCTATTCGACAGACGGTTCCATGGCCAATCTTTCTGAAATCAGCCGGCTTGCCAGAGAGTATGGGGCTCATTTAATCGTAGATGAAGCCCATGCTGTGGGGGTGTGCGGGCCAAAGGGACGTGGTCTCGTCGCAGAGTATAACCTTACGCCTCATATTTTTGCTCAGGTGGCAACTTTTGGAAAAGCTCTTGGTACTTACGGAGCAATTGTTCTTGGTAGTGACCTCTTGAAGCAGGCCCTCATCAATTTTGCAACATCGTATATTTATACAACTGCCCTTCCCTTTCAAACACTTGCATCTATTAACTGTAGCTACGATCTATTCCCTGAAATGGATCAAGAGCGAGTTCATCTGCAAAAGCTGATTCAAATTTTTCGGCAATCTTATCAGAGTTGTTCTCTGTCTCATATTCAATCAATACCGATTCAGGGAAATGCCGCCGTAAAGCAGGCAGCTCAAACTCTTGTTAAACAAGGATTTGACGTAAGGCCCCTCACGAGTCCCACAGTTCAGCGTGGACACGAAGTGCTCCGTGTGTGCCTTCATGCTTTTAACACGGAAGGTGAGCTTAGGCAGCTGATACACCATCTTCAACTGCATAGGAGGCCATGTTATGCGTAAAATTATGGTGGCAGGAATAGGCACTGATGTAGGGAAAACGATTGTGAGTGCTATCCTCACGACTCTTTTCAAGGGTGATTATTGGAAGCCTATTCAGTGCGGTGAAGATGAGAATTCAGATACAGCAACGATGAAAAAATGGATTGATCCAACAAGGCACTCGATCCATCCACCAGCCTATTGTCTACAAGCTCCTTTATCACCCCATCATGCAGCCCGCTTAGAGAACATTTCGATTCATTTGGAGTCTATTATACTTCCACAAACAACACAGCCCTTAATCATTGAAGGTGTTGGTGGAATTCTTGTTCCTCTAACGCCCAAAATTTCAACTCTAGACTTGTTCAAGTCCTGGGATTGTCAATGGGTGATTGTCTCAAAGCATTATCTTGGAAGCATCAATCACACTCTTCTTACGCTTGACGTCTTAAAAAGAGCTTGCCTTCCTATCCTTGGCATCATTTTTAATGGAGACATCAGCCCTGAGAGTGAATCTGCTATTTTGGAAATTTCGCAAGTTCCTGCTTTAGCAAGACTGCTTCCTGAAGCCAATGTAAACCCTCAAATCATCCAAAGGTATGCACAGCAATGGCAGCCACTTTTTTCCACACTTCTTCCTTAGTTGAAAAGGATCGCGACTGCGTTTGGCATCCTTTTACTCAAATGCAAACGGCGCATCCCTCAATACCCATAGTTCGAGCAAAAGGAGCCTATCTTTATGCTGAAGATGGAAGTAGTTATTTGGATGGCATTTCCTCCTGGTGGGTCAATCTTCATGGACATGCCCATCCCTATATTGTTGAAAAAATCAAATCTCAAGCTGAGATATTGGAACATGTGATTTTTGCAGGTTTTACTCATGCTCCAGCAGTTGAATTAGCCTCCAGACTCCTTTCAATTCTTCCTGGCTTCATGTCAAAAGTCTTCTATTCCGATAATGGGTCAACGGCTGTTGAAGTTGCCTTGAAAATGGCGTTGCAATATTGGCATAATCGCAATACCCCTAAAACAAAAGTTATTTGCTTTAAGAACAGCTACCACGGCGATACCTTTGGAGCTATGTCAGCTGCTGGAAGAAACGCCTTCAACAAGCCTTTCTGGAAACATCTTTTTGATGTTGAGTCGATAGATCCCCCTCTAAAAGGGAGGGAAGAGCTGTCTTTATCGCAGCTTCAATCCATTCTAAATCAAGGCAGTGTTGCTTGCTTTATTTTTGAGCCGCTTGTGCTAGGTTCTGGAGGGATGATTATGTACCCGCCGCATGGGCTAGATGCTCTCATCCAATGCTGTAGGCAACATCATGTCTTAACGATTGCCGATGAGGTGATGACAGGATTTGGTCGCACTGGAGCGCTTTTTGCCTCCAAACAACTGAGTGAGCAACCAGACCTCATTTGTTTATCAAAAGGATTGACAGGGGGCTTTTTGCCTTTGGGCGTCACTGCTTGCACAAATGATATCTATGAGGCCTTTTTAGGCGACTGCTTGCACCAAGCGTTTTTACATGGGCATTCCTATACAGCAAACCCGCTGGCTTGTAGCAGTGCTCTGGCTAGCCTTGACCTTCTTTTGGAAGATGCCTGTAGTGCGCAAAGAGAGATGATTGCGGAGTGCCACAAGAGATTTTGTAGGCAGTGGCAGTGCCATCCAAAGCTCAAGCGATGTGAAAGTCTTGGAACCATTCTGGCACTAGAATATCGAGTAGAAGAATATCGAGTAGAAGAATACCAAGCAGAAGAATATCAGGCAGAAAACAGCTCATATTTTCAACCGATGCGCGATCGTCTGTATCACTTTTTTTTAACTAAAGGAATCCTAATTCGTCCGTTGGGCAATGTCTTGTACATTTTACCGCCATACTGCATCCAAGCAGATGAACTGACATTCATCTACGATCACATTATTCTTACTCTTGAAGGAGATCTATGACTTCATTCACTCGGCAAATTGAGCAGCTGCTCACAGCTATTGTTGCGTCCGATGAGCTGCATGCCAAATGGCTCAATACCCTTTCTTTTCTTGAAAACTGCGGAGCTAGGAAAATTGCCGCCTGCGAGCATCCAACTCTTGTGAAGGAAGAAATGCTCAAACATGCCGCAGAAGAGTTTCGTCATGCCCATCATTTAAAACGTCAGATTGAAAGGGTTTCATCTAACAAAATGGACACCTATTCTCTTTCCTTTATGCTTGGAGAAACGGCAACGCTGCATTATTTGAGGGCCTTAGACGTAAAAACATCGCGGTATCTTAAAGCGTTTGGGTTTTCCAATA
>CAYOTQ010000159.1:0-4843 GCA_964406915.1 uncultured bacterium | reverse complement strand
GAGGTAGAATGTAGGCTTGGTGACTTGCTCGAGCCTTTCGATGATGCTTCCTTAGATTTTGTGATTTCAAATCCTCCCTACATATCAGAAGAAGAGTTTTTGAGCCTAGAGAGTCACGTACGTCGTTTTGAACCTAAAGAGGCTTTGGTAAGCGGAAAAAGCGGTCTGGAGATGTATGAGAGACTCGCAGCTCTTCTAAAGCCAAAGCTGCGTCCAGAGGCTCATGTATGGTTTGAAATTGGGGCTTCACAAGCAAGCGCCGTGAAGGTTCTTTTGGAGGTAAATGGCTATAAAAACGTTATTATCAGCAAAGATCTTTTCGCAAATGCAAGGTTTGTAGAGTTTACGGTGTAAAAAAATTCTGACTTTTTGATATCCTGTATCCTCACAACCTGAGAATTTGGTATATATTTCTATGTTTGCAACGCTGTCAGACAAATTTCATTCGATTTTTGCAAAGCTGGGAAAGCAAAAAAAACTCTCAGAAGACAACATTTCAGAGGCTGTCAATGAGGTGCGTTTGGCACTTCTGGAAGCTGATGTGCAGTATGGTGTTGTAAAGACATTTATCAAGCGTGTCAAAGAAAAAGCTGTTGGCGAAAATATTGTCGAGTCTGTGTCTGCGAGCCAGCAGTTTATAAAGATCGTGCATGACGAGCTTGTCGCGCTTATGGGCCAGCAAGAAGCTGATCTGAAACTTACAAAGAAGCCAGGCAGCATTTTATTGTGCGGGCTGCAAGGCTCCGGAAAGACCACGCATGCGGTGAAGCTCGCCTGCTTTTTGAAAAAAAGCGGGAAATACCATCGTCCATGCGTTGTAGCATGTGATTTACAGCGGCCTGCAGCCAAGGAGCAGCTAAAGACGCTCTCTGCTGCTGCAAATATTGATTGTTGTACGCTCGACAGCACTGATGATCCGCTGCAAGTGGCAAAGCACGCCCTGAGCGTTGCCTCAAAGAGCGGGTGGGATCTGCTGATATTTGATACAGCAGGACGGCTCCATATAGATGATGCCCTGATGCAGCAGCTGCAGGACATGAAAAAACAAGTAGCTGCAGAAGAAATATTGTTTGTTGCCAACGCAGCGATGGGTCAGGATGCTGTAAAGGCTGCCTCAACATTTCATGAGAAGTTAGAAATTACTGGCACTATATTGACGATGCTTGATGGCACGTCGCGAGGTGGAGCGGCAATTTCCATTCATGAAGTGACCGGCAGGCCGATCAAATTTGAAGGAGTAGGTGAGAAGATAGAAGATATTCAGATCTTCAATCCGACTTCCATGGCAGACCGCATCTTGGGTATGGGTGATACGATTAACCTCGTACGCAAGGCCCAAGAGCATTTTGAGGAAAAAGAGGCAGAGCAGCTAGAGAAGAAACTTCGATCGGCGACATTTAGTTATGAAGACTATCTCAAGCAAATGCAGTCTGTCAAGAAAATGGGCTCATTGAAGAGCCTCCTGGGTATGCTTCCGGGGATGTCTCGATTAAAAGAGATCGATATAGATGATGATGAGTTTTTTAAGGTAGAAGCTATTATACTCTCTATGACGTTTGATGAGCGGCAAGAAAAGAGCGAACTTTCTATGAGTAGGCGCAAGCGTATTGCTCGTGGAAGCGGCACATCGATTGATGAGGTTAACAGATTAGTGAAGTCCTTTAAACAGGCAAAACAATTTTTTAAAAACGTTCCAAACATGAAACAAATGCAAAAGATGCTCGGAGGGAGCCTATGGCAGTGAAAATTCGCCTAAGAAGTCAAGGCACAACAAATCGTATCATGTACCGTCTAGTGGTTACTGATAGTCGATCACCAAGAGATGGAAAGTACTTAGAAGCAGTTGGCTGGTACAATCCATATGCTCGTGAAGAACAAGACAAAGTTTTTATAAAGCCAGATCGTCTGCAACACTGGATTGAAGCTGGTGCAGAACTGAGCGATAGAGCAGAGTCTCTTGTAAAGAAAGCAGCGCCAGGTGTGCTTCAGTTTCTTCAGCAACGACGAGAGAAGGCAACAGCAAAGCGACGAAAGAAGTAATGCTGCAAGAAGAGGGGCCAGAAGAGAAAGTACATACCATCACAATACTTTCTCTCTTTCCGGATTACTTTCGCGGGCCATTGGATGTGAGTATCCTCAAACGAGCGCAAGCGAAAGGCCGGCTGCAGATAGAGCTTGTCGACATAAGAACCTACTCGCAAGAGCGGTTTCGAAAAGTAGATGACAGGCCCTATGGCGGAGGTCCAGGGATGGTATTGATGGCAGATCCAGTGGTACGTGCCATACGCGATAAAAAGCAAGAAGGTTCCAGGGAGGTGTATTTATCACCCCAGGGGCAAACTTTAACGGCAAAAAAATGTCGTGAACTTGCTGGATATAGACATATCATATTGCTCTGTGGGCATTATGAAGGTATCGATCAACGAGCGATCGATTCGGATGTTGATGAAGAGATAAGTATTGGGGACTTTGTCCTGACAAATGGATGTTTAGCCTCTTTAGTCGTAATTGACGGGATGTGTCGTTTTATTCCAGGGGTTCTTGGTGATGAAGAGGCGGCACAGCAAGATTCATTTGAGACGGGACTTCTTGATTGGCCACAATACACCAGGCCAGAAATATTTGAGGAAAAAAGAGTGCCGGACGTTTTATTGACCGGCAATCATGCACAAATTGCGGCGTGGCGAAAAGAACAAGCGATTGCGAAAACAAAAAATGTACGCCCCGATTTGTGGGAGAAATTACATATAGTGGAGAAAAGGAATGAGCAAGCATAGCGTGATCCAAAACATTGAACAGCAGCAGATGAAGCAAAATATCCCAGAATTTAGCGTTGGGGATACCATCTGTGTGCGTCTTCGAATTTTAGAAGAAGGTGGAAAAGAGCGTTTGCAGATGTTTACTGGCACCGTGATTGCCAGAAGCGGTACCGGACTTTCAGAGACATTTTCTCTGCATCGTGTGGCGTATGGCGAGGGGATGGAGCGTGTTTTCTTCTTGCATAGTCCATTGATTGCAAGTATTGAACTGGTGCGTCGTGGAAAAGTTCGTCGTAGCAAACTCTATTATTTGAGAGGAACTTCGGGTAAGGCCTCGAAGGTAAGAGGTCGATTTGTTTCTCAGCAGACCGAAGATAACGTTGCAAGGAATGCACAAGAAGAAGCGGTGGCTGGGCATTTCGAGACTGCAAACGATGTCACAGCTTGAAATTTTTGATGTTTTGCATCAGGAAAATCAGCCACAGCAAGATGCCGCAGATCCTTCATATATATCCACGCTTCTCCTAGAGCGCGAAGTTGCGCTCTGGAAGTCTGGATTTAAAGCAATTGCCGGTGTTGATGAAGCTGGAAGAGGTCCATTAGCAGGTCCCGTTGTTGCGTGTGCTTGTATCATGCCAATGGGGCTAGCCTTTCATGGTGTACATGATAGCAAGCAGCTTACGGCAAGTGAACGTAAGCGCATGGCTGATATTCTGACCTCTCATCCTGATATTCATTGGGCAATCGGTATTGTCTCCTCAGAAAAAATCGATCAAACAAACATTCTTAAGGCGACGCTACTCGCCATGCAGCAGGCTCTAAGAGCCTTGACAGTGCGGCCTGACTTTGTACTCATTGATGGTCGGGACTGCCCGCCGACGGACCTGCCTAAACAGGCAATCATCCATGGAGATGCCATTAGTCAAAGCATAGCGGCGGCGTCCATTATCGCCAAAGTACGACGAGATGAAATTATGGATGAGTATCATCTTCGTTGGCCACAGTATGGGTTTAACAAGCATAAGGGCTATGGCACACAAGGCCATCTGCAGGCAATTCAGCTCTATGGCTTAACTCCTATTCATCGACGCAGCTTTGCCCCATTCAAGCATGAGCAAAAGGCAAGCGAGCTCCAATTATTCTAAATGGTGTCAAGATATCAATAGCATGTCTTTTGCTTCAGATATGAGTACAAGAGCAAAGATAAGAGTGAGCACAGACACTAGATAACCGAGAAAGATGAATAGGCCATCATCTTCAAGCAATCCTAATGCAACTAAGAGTATTGACCAAGCAGCTGTCAAATTGGACAAGGGAATAGGCAGAGGAAGCGCAAGGAAGATCCCTAGTACAAAAATAGCCAACCCATGCATCTTTTCCATAATCGGAGAGTGGCAAAGCCAAGTAAAACGTGGGTAGATCCATCGCCGTATTTTCCGTATCAGCTTTAATGTTTTATCAGTAATGCTGCTCAACACCTTATCCGGAATTGTTTTTGTAAGTAGCCTATCTGGCAGCCAGATTTTCTTTCCAAATGTCATTCGTAAGCCAAGAAATGCAATGATAAGGCCAAAGGGGGTTGAGAGGCCAGGGATTTGAATAGGCTGGCAGAATGGCAAACTTAAGAGGATAAGAACTAACGATCGTCCCTTCCCAGAGAGTACTTGCAAAATTTCAGCAATAGAAAGAGGGTTGACCGCTCCTTTTTGTTGCACAAGCGCAATTTCTTCTTCCAAAGTGCGAAATTTTTTAATTTTACTCATATGGGGGGGTATGTAGGTCTTTCATCCGGACAGTATCAGATCAAAGCGAATCCATGCAAGGATCTCATGCAAGGATCTCATGCAAGGATCATATGCAAGAAATCACAACACGATTAATTGCCAAGCGGCTGTAGGCTCTCTAAGATAGCTTTCATAATTCCCTGTAGTTCCGGCTTTTTGGACAGCGTGAGGAGTACTTTGTGATAGGCACTTTTTGGATCCGCTGCCATTTTCAGTATAAGCATCTGTTTTGGCTCAAACGATGATTTGTAACAAGCATAGGCCAAGTTCTCCAGGAGCTGTGTGGCAGCATCCTGTTTT
>CAYOTQ010000158.1:0-4848 GCA_964406915.1 uncultured bacterium | reverse complement strand
GTATACTCAGATACTGTAGCGCCAGTCCCCTCTTCAGGCACCAGAGTTAGGGCAAGGTCATGTGCTCTCTCTAAACGGGGGTCTACTTCGCAAGGATACTCTTCTTTTAGGCGGGGCAGCTGCTCGAGAAAAAACTGGTTCCAGAGCTCTGGGTCATCAGCTCGAATCGTGCGCATGAAATGAATAGGCCTCAGATTGGCAGCAAGTCTATAAAAGCCTTTATTTGCCACAAAAAGATACTCATCAAAAAAAAGCGCCTGTTTGCAGTCTTTGTCAGAAAACCATTCATACTGAGGTAAAATTTCGATCACCCCTTTTTTCGCAAGAGTGATTGAAAGGCCGATTTGTTTAATCGGGCAAGTAGCAGAAAAAAAGCCGGGCACGCTTTGGAGCTGCTCTACATGATGCCTGATAAAATCTGCCACCATATGCTTGGGGATACACTGGTCTAGAGGAAGTAAGCTCTTTTTATCCTGTAGATGCTGCACATAAAAGCCATCTTGCGGCACATAGATCCAAGGACCGAGATTTATCTGCTCTTTTTCCTGGTATTTACTTTCCAACACCGAATGAAATGAGAGCGCTCCAGTAGTGTCTAGCGTATACGCAATTTCCTTCTGTAGCTGAGTCAAATGCACAGCAAAACCTGGAAACTGGCTCATCCAAGAACGATGCTGACGTAAAAAGCTATCTAGATCCGGTAGAGCAATAGAAAACTTTGCTTTTGAAAATGGCGGAAGCTCAAGACGGCAAAAGCCTTGTGTGGGAGAAAATCCCCAGTCAGGATGAATAATCTGTATATCTTGTACAGAAGCGACATGCAAGAGACGCGCGCGCGCATCAAAGGAGATCTCAAAAGCAAGGAATGTAGGTTCTGTTTTTACAGGATAGGGCTTTTGATAGATCTCTTTTGCAAAACGATGTAAAAAAGTGGAGATCTCTTCTGGAGTTTGCAGCTTTTCTGTCTGTTTGCCTGCTTTATAGGTGACAATAAGAGCTGTCTTTTTATCATCAAACTCCACCTTTTCAGGACAGATATCGACCGGTGATATAAGGGAGGGCATCAGCTCCTCCAGCTCTTGGTTCGTCACAGGAATCGAAAACCGGCATCTTTCTATTTCCACACACAGGTGATCATCTTTTACAGATAGAGTATACTTTTTGCCTCTCTCCTGTGCAAAAAAGAGCCATTTTGCAATATCTGAAAAAAACGAAAGCTCATAGCGCAGCATCAATGATGGCCGCCCTTCACGCCAACGCTCCAACTCAGTCTCTGATAGGTTTGAGAATTTGAGAGAAGTCTCTTCAGTTTCTTCTGTCTTTGGCACAAAGAATGCTGCCAGAGCCTCCGCTTCTTGCACCTCAAAAAGCAGAGTATCGTCGGTCAATACTGCAATGCTCTCTCCTTGTGACTTTACTACCGGCTTGAGAGTTCCGCACTTTTCTTGCATCAGCAAAAAAAGCTTATGCCACAAGGATTCCTCAAAACGGCGATGCAATGGCTTGAATGAAGAGTAGACAAAAAGACAGCCAGCCGCCATGTGCAGACATGAGCCTCGCTCAGTCGACTCATCACAGCTGCAAAAAATATCTTTTACTTCGTGAGTATCGCTGAGCTGCAGAAAGACCCAACGAGACTGCAACGTATCTTTTACTTCTATCTGATACGTTGCGCCAGAAAAGAGCACTTCACCAATACTTTTGCGTGCAAGCATTCTTCCTGCTGCACGCCAAGGCTCTAAAAAATCAGGAAACATTTACAAAACAGTTTCGGGAGCATGATAAGGATAAGACAGATCATGCGCTACTTCTGCATGTGTCACTTTGCCTTTATACACATTCAAGCCATTTCGAAGGCCTTTATCTTCACTAAGCGCCTTCTTATAACCCTTATTTGCCAATTTGAGCACATAACTCATCGTGGCATTTGTCAGCGCCTGTGTCGACGTACGAGAGCACGCTCCGGGCATATTTGGCACGCAGTAATGCACGACACCATCTAGCGTATAGGTTGGATCTGAATGTGAGGTCAACCTCGAAGTCTCGCAGCATCCACCCTGATCAATGGCAACATCCACAATCACTGTCCCTGGAGTCATGATCTTTAAATGTTCTTTAGTGACAAGCTTGGGGGCCAATTTGCCCGGGATCAATACGGCGCCGATAACGAGATCTGCATTTTTCAGCACTTCTTCAAGAGAAGCTGGCGAGGAATAGAGAGTTTGCAGTCTTGGGCCATACAGAGCGTCAAGCGCACGCAGCCTGCTTAAGTTGGTATCCAAAATGGTAACTGTGGCGCCTAAACCAAGAGCCATACGTGCCGCCTCTGTTCCTACTACACCGCCTCCAATCACGACGACGCGTCCCGGCAATACACCTGCTACGCCACCAAGCAAGACACCCTTGCCTCCGTTGGCGATTTGCAGCGCTGTCGCTCCTGCTTGAATCGCAATTCTTCCAGCAATTTCACTCATAGGCGTCAAAAGAGGCAGTCTGCCATCTGCATCTGTCACTGTTTCATAAGCAATGCCAATTACCTTTTTTTCAAGCAGCGCTTTTGTCTGTTCCGGATCTGGGGCGAGATGCAAGAAAGTAAAGAGAATCTGACCTTCTCTAAGCATTGGATATTCAGCGGGTTGCGGCTCTTTTACTTTGACGATCATATCTGATTGCTGATAGATTTCTGCTGGCGTTTTTGCAATTACTGCCCCAGCATGCATATACTCTTCATCAAAATAGCCGATCTTGGCCCCTGCTTTTGTCTCAACAAGCACTTTATGTCCTGCATCAACAAGAGCTTTGACCATCGAAGGAGTAGCTCCAACGCGGTATTCATGATTCTTAATTTCTTTTGGTATGCCAACTACTATTTTTTGTCTGTCTGACATATGGCTGCTCCTTTCTCAAAAGGGAAAGATTATAATGAAAAAAACTGATTTAATCTAATCTTAATTTTCTCTCTGAAAAAGGAGAGGTATGATCTTCCTCTCTAAGAGGTGTCCCTAGTCTCGCAAGTTCCCCAGTGTGAGGTGAATATGACCTAATAAGGGGGAGGGATTCACGAAGCGTCTTTATGGAACAGAGACAGCAAGTTGTCGCTCTGGATGTTTTCGAAAATCGATGGTAATCACTGTAGATACTCCCTTTTCTTGCATAGAAATTCCAATCAATGCATCGGCAATGCCCATCGTCCGCTTATTATGTGTGATCAGTAAAAATTGACAGCGATTTTGAAATGATTGTAAAAGTTTGCCAAAACGCTCGGCGTTTGTTTCATCAAGTGCCGCCTCTACTTCATCGAGTATACAAAATGGAGCTGGCCTGACATCAAAACAGGCCAAAAGAAGGGCGAGTGCCACCAAGCTCTTTTCTCCTCCAGATAGAAGCTGCATCGAACGCATCTGTTTGCCGGGAGGCTGTGCTACAATGTCAACACCTGCCGCGAGCGGATCTCCCTCTTGAAGGATCAGATCTGCACTTCCCCCTACAAATAATGTTTGAAAATGCTTCTGAAAAGAGAGGCGCACTTGCTCAAAGACTTGCGAAAATGCCTTGCGGCTCTTTTTTTCAAGATCAGCTACCATCTCTACAAGCTGCGTCTTTGCTGTATCTAGATCCACCAATTGCTCCTGCAGACTCTGATATCTTTGACACGCCTCTTCATATTCATCGATGGCTAAAAGATTAACCCCTTTTGCTTGATCAATCCCTGATCTGAGCTGGCGACACTGCTTTTCAAGGCTTTCAATAGAGGGAAAGTCAGCGACTTCTCCCTGCTCTTGCTGAAAACCAGCTTCTTCAAGCTGGGACATGAGAGAGCGAGCGTGCTCGATATGCGCTTGCTCTGTTGCCAAACGAGTCGCAACAGCCTCCTTTTTCTTGAGCAGCTGTCCAAGTTGCGAGTCGAGTGTCTCAATTTCTTGCTCCAAGCGGGCCACAGTCTCTTGTATCTGCTCTAGTTGCTTGCCGAGAAGCCGACTTTTTTCCTGTAGCTCTGCACGTTCGCGTTGTTTGTCTTTGTCGTTTTGCACAAGCTGCTGTTGTTCTTGCTCATTATTTTTTTGATGATACAGCGCCTGCTCATACAGTGCCTTAGCCTGTCGTTGCTGGACAACAAACAACTCAATTGTATGCTCGCATTTTTGTATTTCTGCCCGCTTTCTCTCATAAGCCTCAAGCGCCTTTTGCCGCTGTTCCAAGGCTCGTGTAAGCTCTTGCTTTCCTGTTTCATTTCGTATCTCAACGGCGCTATACGTACTCTCCAGCTGCTGCATCTTCTCTTTTGCCTGCACAAGCTTCTCTGTAAATTCTTTTTCTTCTTTGGCAAGTGAAGCCAGGAGCGTGTGCAAACTCTCTTGTTCTTTTTCATAGGCTTGCAGACTGCTTTGAATACGCGTCTTTTGCTTTTCAAATTCCTGATATTGAAAATTGCACGCCACAACCCGCATATCAGCACGCCGCATCTCTTCATCAAGGACTTGCCGTTCTTTCAAAAACTCTGCTTTTTTTATCTCCAGACGAGATTTTTCTTGCAGTAGACCTTCTACAAGAAGCTCTTGCGCTGCATACTTTTCTTCAAGCTCTTTTCTCTGCCTTTTCTGAGAAAAGAGCGAATGCTCCTTTTTATGCAGCGTGTGAATAATCCCGATACTATCGATACGTAATGTGGAAGCAACATATATTGGTGTTCCAGACTGCCTCCGTAACAGCTCTTTTGCTTGCTCCATGCTGGCAACATCAGCAACAGCGCGGGTGAGATACTGAGCGATTTGCCCTTTCTCAAGACCAAGTAGTTCCAGGCAAAGTATGGAGAGCTCTTTTGCTTTTTGCTGCATACAATAGGCAATG
>CAYOTQ010000157.1:0-4887 GCA_964406915.1 uncultured bacterium | reverse complement strand
GAACTATCTTTTTCTTTCAATTGTGCTTGTAATTTTTCATGATCCAAGGCAGGTTTGCCATTTATCCAGACCACGTCAAATTTCTCTCTGCTAAAGGTATTGGCTATAGCTTCAAAATCAGGACATACAGATTCCCATTTTCGAACAATTGGCAGCGACCTACTACGATCCTTCACTGCTGGCGGCTTTACAATCTTTTGATGGGAGACAGAGACAGGTACATCCTTTTGCTCAGTCCCTAAAAGAGGAAGTACCTTTTTCTGCAGTATAGATTGAACACTTTTAAATCGATCGCTCTCATAAAAAGCAGTCGCATGATGGCTACCACACACGGCTTCATACTCATAGAGTCTCCCAACGAGTTCCAGGTTTTTTTCTTCCCATGGATTTTCCATCTCGCGGCTATGGAGCTGAATAAGACTCTCTTCTAACTCCCCAACGAGCCCTGTTTGCAACTTCTTTTCAAAATCTTTATAATTCTTTGTTTCATAAAATTCTTCCGCCCGTTTAGAGCCAACGAATTTCTCATACTTGGTTCTTTGAAGTACAAACTCACGTGCCTGCTCCCAAGGGTCTTGTTGCGAACGGTCTAGCATCCGTAATAATTTTCTCTCAAATCCTGTCGCCTTGCTGTTGGCAAGTTTTTCATATTGAAGAAGATAGCTGCCACGCAATATTGTAGCTTGTGGAGAAGGTTTTCCACATTTACTATCAAAGTCGTTCACACTTTTCCTGAGTGTATCTATGGAATGCAAAGGTATAATAGCCTTGACCTGCCCAAGCTTTCCCATGATGCATCTAAAGAGTCTCTCCTTTTCTTGCTCCCACACCTCATCTGGCACCAGGGACCTGCCTGGCATTGTTTGGATTGACCCCATAGCAGTGCTCAAAAGAGATACCAGCTTTTCCGCATTCCCTTCGCTTTCTAACTTGAAATCCTCTATTTGCGCCATTTGCTGCTCTACTTTTTCATGAGCAATCTTTTGCAGTTCTTGTACTGTATTTTTTATAGCATTGATCGTTTCATCAACATCTTCCTGCTGGGGAAAACAGCGCTCCAATACTTCAATGATCTTGGGATAATCAAGCGGCTTTTGTTGCTGAAACGCACGACTCATTTGACGAGCCATAAGGACACTATTTTCCTCCTGATTATATTTATCAGGAGCTATCCACTGGTGAAATTTTGTCGTCAGGGCATTTTTGTCCTCTAATACAAAACTTTCGTCACGACGCCTACAAACCACATAATTGCCAAGATCTTTCGAAGGAATTGCTGACAGCTGCTGATTAAAGTATTGGAGCGGCTCAAATGGAGATTTGTCAGATATAGGCATGAACACCTCTTTCTGTTACTATCTCTATATTAAATAAAAATCTTTATAATCACAAGGCTGATGCATCATTTTTATGACGATGGAGCAGGCGTAGCTTGGCGGAGCGCGAGCGCCGATTGTAGCGGCACTCCTCAGACGAAGCAATAATTGGCTTTTTGGTCACAATCTCGAGATCTTCTCTCTCCTTGCAAAGAGAGCGAAATGCATGCTTGACAATTCGATCTTCAAGACTATGAAAGGAAATAATCCCCAAAAGCCCATCTGGCGCCAAAAGAGCTGCTGCCTGAGGAATTACTGCTTCGAGCACCTCTAGCTCCTGGTTGACAGCAAGCCGTAATGCCTGAAAAACACGCGTAGCCCGGTGAATGGGCCCAGACGAGGGAATCGCCGACTGGAGGCACTCTACAAGCTTGGCCGTGCTGTCAATACGAGATCGCTTTCTTGCTTGGCAAATAGCCTTTGCAGCACGTCTAGAATGCCTCTCTTCACCTAATTCAAAAAACAAGTCCGCAAGATCCTTTTCTGACCATTGATTGACAATATCTTGCGCCGTCACATCAAGCTCTGGGTTCATGCGCATGTCGAGCGGGCCATCCTGTTGAAAACTAAAGCCTCTTTGGGCAGTATCTAGCTGCATGGAGGAGACCCCAAGATCAAAAATCAGGCCATCGACCTGCGTAATTCCTCGGGAGGCAAGCTCTCGAGAAAGATGGCGGAAGTTACTATGGATCAATAGTTTTTTGCATGTGAGAGGCTCTAGTATTTGAGTCGCAATCTCCAGTGCTACAGGATCTTGATCAAATCCCACAAGACATTCAATCTCAGGATGTTGCTGGCAAATAGCAAGGCTATGGCCTGCAGCCCCGAGGGTGGCATCGACGAAAATCCGTATCTGTTTTGATCGAAAATTCTCTAAAATTGGTTGCAATAAGACAGAAATATGCATAAATAAAAAAAATCGTGCTACAATGATACTAGATAGCGAGAGAAATTGCAATGCCCGCGATTACCATTGATAAATTAGACGTTGGGATCTATATCCAATACGCCAGGCGTACCCAGCTGATCGAGCAGGTGATGCAGCAGTATCACATGCGTGAAGCTGGCAGCGTGCCTGCCCAGGCTCTGATCGTCGACCTCTATCCTAAGCTTGCCGAGCTTGACCTCCTGCTTGGAGTGGCAACACTTAGCGCTCCTTGGGCCTATTTCTATGCCCCAAAAAGCTACTCTTCGCAGCGCCGCTCTCCCTTTACCTTTCATCGCGTGATTCCCATTATCGAAGAAAGGCACCATGAAGAGGGCAAAGATAAAGAAGGAGAAAAAAAGGAAGAGGAGCTCCTTGAAGCTGTTGATTGCCGCACGGCCGAAGATGAAAGACAGCGCAAAGTGCTGCGCACATGCTTTCGACAAATAGAAGAGCTCAATGCCCTTCTTCGCTACATTGGTGGAAGAATTGGCCAATTTCTGCAAGGATAATGTTCTGCAAGGATAATCAAGGATGATGACTATGACACGAATTGATTGGCTCAAAGAATTGGGTTGGACAGAAGAGCATCTAGATGAGATCCGAAATACTGGCTATTCCTATATTCGGCAAGGCAAATATCAGATCGCACTGCCCTTTTTTGAAGCACTTGTGATTTTGGCGCCGGATAGTGCCTACGACGCACAGACGCTCGGCGCTCTCTACGTACAGACAGGACAGGCAGAAAAAGCTATCAAGTCTCTCGATCGCGCTCTGCAACTCGAAGCAGACCACTCTCCGACTCTTCTCAATCTTACCAAGGCTTTCTTTATGTCAGGCAAACTAGAGGAAGGAAAGCGACTGGCAAGCGTCCTGCAAAATGACGCAAATCCTTTCATTTCAAGTACTGCCGCCGCATTGCTGCTGGCATACGCTCAGTGACCGCACTTTCTCTCCTACATCCCACCCAGTAATCAAGAGACGCTCCGTAGAGGGTATTTCTTATCGACTGTTTTTCTTGATGTATTAATAAAACTCTGATACTCTCTCGCGCCCTTAATTTTCTGGAGAAAATAACTATGACGTGTATAAATAATTTACAAACTAATTCCGAATTAAACACAACAACTACAACAAAAACTGCCGGCAATTCATCCAACGTATTCACCCAACTGGGCAGCAGGCAAGTCACTTCTTTACCGACAACTGACTTTTCTCATATATCCGATATGATGGAAAAGAATCTACTTCCTATCCAGCAGATGGGCTCCCAAGGGCTGGTGGTCTCTTTAGATCAATCCTGTGCCTACAGTCATGAATCTACATATGAACCCTCTCATCGTTCAGGACATGGATTTCCTCATTTCATCAATCAGGATCGGGGAGGTTTTTTTACTCTGCCAGACGGGACAAATGGTGGTTGTATCTGCGATGGAATGGGAGGAGAAGGGGGCTTTAGTACTTTTTGGTCGCAGATGGTAGCCACATACATGATAGATCAATTCAGCACAAAAAACTTCAAGTTTTCCACAGACAAACAAACCCATGAATACCAAGCCAGACAACTTTTTACCAACTGTTTGGTATCATTGAATAAAGACCTTTTACAATATAAACAACTTCCCTTTAATGGAAGAGGCGGCACAACAGTTGCCCTAGCAAAGTGCACGGCACTCCCTCCAGAAAATGGTATCAAGCAATTTTTAGTGCAAACAGGCGCTGTTGGAGACAGTGCGATATTCCATCTCTGTATGGAATCAAAAAAATCAACCCTGCTCAATCCTATTTCTCGAAGTGAGACGCAGGCAACTTATGGAATTACCAGAGAGCTTCTCCATACAAATCAAATCTCTACGCACTCAAAGCAAATATCAGAACGCGACATTGTGATCCTCACTACCGACGGCTTTACTGACAATGTGTGCGCAGGCAAATTCTCTCAAGTTATCCAATTGGTAGCTTTTTCTACATTTTTTGATCAACCGATGGAAGCACTTTTAAAAATCCCACGTCCTTGGGAAACGCGTTATAGCCGTCTTCCTGAGCTCTTAGAGCTTCAAGCTTTTATGTGCACCGAACAAAATGTTGCGTGCAAGACTCCTTCACCGGCTCAAATCACTCAGCGTCTGACTACATATGTAAAAGTAGTCACATGGTATATACGCAGCCTCTTTGAAACTCAGGCACGCACCGGCACTGCAAAGTTCCCCCCGGAGAGTAGGTATGAGCAAAAAACTGATGATTGCATGATTATTGCTTTTAAACCATCGAGCCTATCTCAGTAATTCATAAGCGCACGTAGGCGATCACAAATACAGGCCACATCCGCTTCCTCGAGATCTGCATAGAGAGGAAGCGATAAGGCCTGTTGGTAGTACTTTTCCATTTCAGGAAACTGATCTTCCACAGCACCTACGCTCTTTTTGATAACAGGATGACGATAGATCGGGATATAGTGATACTGCGATCCGACACCTGCCATCTGCAGCTCTTGCATAAATTGTGAGCGGCTTTTGCCAATCGATTGAAAATCAATTTGCACTACAAAGAGATGATAGGCGCTGGATTTGTCGTAACTTTCTGGAA
>CAYOTQ010000156.1:0-4888 GCA_964406915.1 uncultured bacterium | reverse complement strand
AATATGACCGGAAGATCCTGTATTTCAAAGAGAAAAACCCAGAACTCAGGTTACTAAATCGCTACTTCCCCTTTTTATCCTGCCGCCAAAGGCGATCCTGTAAGCGCAGCGGATCCTGTAGGTTAAAATTTAATATTTGAAACGTATTCTCAGGGCATGGTCCTCAATTTATAATATATCACTTTATAATATATCACTTTGATCTAATCCTGAGGCACACAAGAGGGTGGTGCTCTACGAATTTGGCTGATTAAGCCTTACGAGGACCCAGTTTTGGCTGCTTCCATCTGCAAAGTAGACTTTTACAGGGACAATACTTTGGGTGAGATTATACGCTCCTGTCATCATCATTGGGGCAGTTGTTGTCCCCGCAAGAGACCAGTAGGCTTGTTGAGTCTGAGGATCTACACGGCCTATCAAGCCCGTGGCATTGTCTGTCGTTTGATTGTAGTAGGTGCCTGAAAGATCTCCTTGCCTATCTACAGCCAATTGGATCACCATACTTGAAGAAGATGCTTGTGCAGGAGTAGTACTTACTGCGAATACCCCTAAAGGCAAAACAGAGCTGTTATTAGTAAGTTCTGGCTGGCTCTGGGCCGTTTGTGCTGTATTTATTGCTTGGGAGGGCACAGGTTGTACATAATTGGAGTACGAAGAAGTTGCATCGTCATCTGAAGTGGTTGTGAAATCATCATCAAGTGGATAGCTGTAATAGACGGGATCGTCCCAGCCGTAGCCAAGCCACCCAGATAATGTTCCCCAGTTAGCATAAGGTCCCCACCAATCATGTCTGTAGTCGGGATAGTAGGGGGAGAGATGGTGATCTTCATAAAATTTGTTGTTGAAGATGTTGTGCCAGTCTGGATTTTGCGCTGTAAATTCATTGCGGACATCTTCTGCCTTACTGGTAGCTGAGGAAGAAGGAGCCGTGGCTGTAGTCCCAAAGTTGGCAGAGTCCATGCGTGCGCGAACAGCATACTGATCTCTTTGAACAGCATCGTGAGGGTGGTATGTATTGAAAGAAGCAGGTCTTCTGTCAAAAGAACTCACCGCAGGAGTGCGACCAGCGTGGCCGCCAGCTCCTCGTGCAAAGAGGAGAGATGAATCAGATGCGAGGATTGTGGCTACTAAAAGTGTAAATAGAGAGAATTTCATGATGCTCCTCGCGATGCTTTAACGATTTTGTAGGGGCCTACATTTGGCAAGACTTTGCCGTCGATTTCACGGTTTTCTGCAGAAAAGAGATAGGTGGTATCATTGATCATTTTATAGACATGCGTTACCGATGCTTTTTGGCCATCGGGGAGAATATAGAGAGTTTTGGCATACCAGCTGCTGCCTCGTTTATGCCACGTGCTCTTGCCGATACCGCCTTCGCTGTCATATGTCCAGGAGCAGATCTGTTTATTGGCTGGATTCCAGCCAATAATTTGCAGGCCCGATACTTGCCTTTCGTCTAGGATTTTCATAGAAAATCGCTGTAAAAGAAAATTTTTGTTATTGTCCCACTTACATCGTAACTGCACGCTTATTCCATCAGCATCATTGCTTGCCCAGCGTCCGAGTAGCCAGGAGAGCTCTTTGAGTTGGTTGTAATTTGTGTGGGGAGCTTGGAGGATGACGATGCTGAGCTTTTGCAACTGCCAGGTGCCATCATTCTTGCCATATTCTGCTTTCCATATAAGGTGTTTGGAGTCCTTGCCGCCTTCGGCGAGTTTGGCAGCTCCTTTTTCAATTGCTATGGTCGCTGATTTTATGCGGACCCCCTTACTCAGAATCTGTAGGTTTTTGATGAGGGGAAATTGCTTGGAAAAGTAGCTTTGGATCTCTTTTGGTCCCGTCGCGATCTCTCCGGTGGTGAAATTGACGAACAGCGCATCGGGTGCCAAGAGAGGAGCAAGAGCTTCTGCATTTTTTGAGTTGAACGCCTCAAATACAACTGTGGAGGTGTGCGCAGCTTCTGATATTTCTGAAGAGGCTACTTCAGATGCTTTTTCTTTACAGCCGCATAAAACGAGTGTGCATATCAGAAGTAACGCTAGCTTTTTCATATAGACCAACCGAAAAGTAAATAATTTAGCTTATAGTTAAGACATACCAGAAATCGAATATGTGTAAAATATTTTTTTACTGACGAAAACACGATTATTCTATACACTAACCTAATTCTAAATTGTGAGAGATAATTATGGCAGATATTAGTTCAGTAGGTATTTATTCAGTAGTAGGACAACCTGGTGCTTTTTCAGAAGTGCCTGACTATGAAGTTATTATTATTGAACCGGAGGACCAATCGCTCTACTCTGCTGTAGCTAGATGGTGGTTACTGTATCTCCACTCACTTCCAAGCAAACAGCTGCAGTATCCCCTCCTGAAAAGTTTGAAAGAGTTGTCAATAAGTTATGAAAGTGCCGTCTTAAGAGAGAGGGAAAAGGAATTTATCAGCGGCGATATGTCTGATTTTCTGAATAAAAATAAAGCAATCGATCAGGCTATTCTCTCACATGCCACCACTTTTTTTTCGACCCTCTCTGAGGCGCATAGAGCGGTTCATAAGGGAGATGGGCTGCAAGCGATGGAAATAATGCTTCAGAAGGTAGACAACATTAAACTGGCTGTACACACCGCCGAAAATCCACTAAAAGCTCCTGTGGCTGATGTCAAAAGGCTCTATCTGTTTTCTCATAAAGATCACTTTGACTTGCTCATCCCAAAGGGAGGGATAATTCCTGCCAGAGCCAAACAAACAGCAGTGCCAAGGCCGCTTTCACTCATCACATTAGCGGGCATAGATGATACTGTGGATCCGCTCACCAAACGAGGGCTTGAGCAGCTAGATAATTTGGGATATGAAGTAATTCCGATAGAAAAAGATAGACACTCGCTCTTTGCCTCTATTGCTAGCTGGCTCATTGTCTACCTTGACTCTCTTCCGAATAGAGAAAGACAGTATGAAGTCCTTCTACAGTTGAAGAACATCTCTCAAACCTATCACTCTGATGAAGATCTGCGAAAGCAGGAGGACATTTTCCTCTCTGGTGAGAACAGCGATATGTATGCTTTCTTGAATAAGAACAAAGCCATAGATAGCCAGATGCTTCAGCATGCCATTGCCTTTTTTCGAGCGCTCACCGCTGCCTGGATTCAATCAGCACCAAAGTTCTCATCTCAAGTGTCGATAGAATATTATGCCCACCTACGCGGTATGCAGCCAGAATCCAGTCCACTTGATCGGCCAAAATTAGAAAGTGACGCTCTGACAGAGATTATGGAACAGATCGAGAATCTTCTGACAACTATTCATAATCCAAAGGCAATGGCACAAGGACGTGATGCTGTTCTAATGCCGGGACCTTGGAAAACCATCTACCTTTTGTATCGCCAAGGCCACTTTGATCTCTTGCTTCCAAAAGGAAAGATTGTTGGAATGCCAGAACATCAAGAATCACAGGAGAAGACGAAAGCATTTTTAACAGAAACCTTGGCATTTAAGATACAGATGCAAGCAAAAAGCGATAAGCAAAAAGCGACTACAGACCTTCCCTACACGGTCGAAGAGCCGCAAGATGATTGATTTACTGCCGTTTTGTGCGAATAAGAAGGGTCTTTGCTCGAAACAGAGAGGTTTCTTGCACCACAATTTCTAAAGGGTCTAAAAAGAGGCTGTCGTTGAGTGCTGGATGACGGCCCAGCACCTTTTCGATCAATTCTGCAAACGTGGTGCATCCTTGAGGGTCTATCGCTGTATTGTAGGTGTCATTGAAGTCTTTGATGGAAGTATCTGCCTGGCAGGTCTTTTCTAAATATCGCAGCTTCTTTTGCATACTCAGAGGCTTTACTTCTGTTCCTAAAAGCTCGTCGAGCAGATCTTCAAGCAAAATAATGCCAAGAGCTTCGCCTTTTGGGTTCAATACTACAGCGTCTTGCACTTCTTCACTGGGAAGTTGAAAAATGAGATCAAGAGCTTGTGTATCTTGCGTCACAAAGCAAGGAGATTTTGCATATTCGCGCACCTTTTTGGTGTCAGAGGCAGATAAGAGATCTCTGAGGTAGACAATTCCTACGATCTTCTGCCTGCTTCGATGGTAGACAAGGACGCATTCATGCTCAAGAGATGTGGCCAGCTTGCGAATGGAGGCGACTGTAGTGTGTGCCGATACGCAAGGAAAATACTCCAGATGTTGCATGAGGTCTATTGCACGTTTAAAACGCATCGAAAAAATATTGCTTATCTCTTCTCCTACTACTGCAACGGCGTCTGTTGGATAGCCGAAATGATGCTCCTCCAGCAGTTTTTGCAGCTCATCTCTACTCAGCACAGGAGCATGTTCACTGCCTTCCTTTTTCTTGGCTAAGACATTTACCTGCTGGAAGAAAAAGTCGATCACAGCGATGACGGGAGAAAATAGCTTGGCGCTCAAGTAAAGAAAGGGAATGCCAAGACGACAGACATGATCGGGATAGAGGCGAGCGGCAAACATGGGCACCAACTCTCCAAAAATGAGCACAAACGGTATTTCGGCAATTGGTGCCCAGTTCGGATCGACCCCAACAGCTTCAAATAGCCTTCGGGCGCTCTCAGAACTCACCATCAGCGCTACATTAACTCCGATAAGGCTCGTGCTAAAGAGTATGGTAGGACGCTCTAGCAAATACTGCAAAAGACGAGCCCAGCGCTGTTTCTGGGCAACATAATAGTCAAGACGCAGTTTGTTGCAGGAGATACAGGCCATTTCTTGCATAGAATAAAAGCCCATGACAGCTGTCCAAAAGAGTGTGGAGATAAGCCACAAGACAAAGGCAGTATTCATGGCTCTGCTCGCTTTTGTATGTAGATCTTGCGTACATGTGTTGGATCTGCAGAGAGCACTCGAAAAAATAGGGACTG
>CAYOTQ010000155.1:0-4894 GCA_964406915.1 uncultured bacterium | reverse complement strand
TAAGTCCAATTACAAAGAGAGCTCCGAGCACCATCGAAACAGAGGCTCCCATTTCAATCGGGCCATGTTTGAAGGCGTCGAGTGTCAGTTTGCCAAACATCTTATTTTCCCTCCGGCATCATGTATTTCATTACAACCCAATCAAAAAGCGCTTCATCTTGGAGGACATAGAAGGAGGCTGGCATATTTTCACTTGGCGCCAAGAGTTGTAGGTACTGTTCACGAGTAAGCGCATGAGAAGAGTCTCGGACAGAGGTAAGCCATTTCTCAAATTCTTCATCGCTGCTAGCCTTTGCAATAAATTTCATCCCGGCAAAGCCTTTGCCACTTAAGTTAGCTGAGACGCCATTGAAGCTTCCTGTTTCATTTGCAATCAGATGTACCTTTGTTTTCATCCCTGGCATCGCATAGATCTGACTGCCCAGCTGCGGGATCCAAAAGGAGTTCATAGGGGCATCGGCAGTAATTTCAAAATTAAGAGGGGTCTCTTTGGGAAATTGAATGAAGTTGACAGTGGCAATCTTTTGTTCTGGATAAATGAAGAGCCATTTCCAACGCAGTGCTACTACCTGTATAGTGAGAGGTTTTTTGCTTGCTTCTATAGGCTTAAACGGATCGAGTTCATGAGAGCTTGTCCAGGTGATAATAGAGAGGATGACGATGATCGCAAACGGAAGCCCCCACCAAATCGCCTCTGCAAGAAAGTTGTAGTCCCAGTCTGGTTTGTACACAGCCTTTTCGTTGTTCGCTCGATAGCGCCAGACTGTGAAAAATATGAGAAGAAAAACGGGAATAACCACAATGAGCATCAAGCATGTGGCCAAGGCAATCAGGTCACGTTCTTTTGCGGCAATAAGTCCCTTTGGATTGAGCACTTCAATATTGCTGCCTTGGAGTAAAAGAAATACGACTGCCAGGATCGATCCAAGTGTTAGGGCAACGAAAAGGCTGTATTCATATTTTGTTTTCATCGGCTACCCGCTGTCTGATTTGGCCAGAATTTGCAGCTTTTACATGAAGCGATGAACATTGTCTAGATGAAAATTTTCACGTAAGAATAGTGCCTTTTCATGAGACCTCTTTCGAAACCAGATGCCTGTGCTTCTGTCAGTGCCTGTGCCCGCCCTTTCCCGATTAGTTAGTTCTTCGAGCCATTTTGGTGAGTATAGACACTATCCGCACTCATAACTCTCGATCCTGTAAATATCTTTGTTCCTCTAACAATCGCAACTTTTTGCATAAGCCGCTCGTTCAAAGGAGGGCAAAAGACATCAAAAGATTTAATTTCTATCAAAGCTTCAGGAAAGGGCAGGCACAGGAATCTGGTTTCGAAAGAGGTCTAATGAAAAATGCCCAGTTTACACTGGGCATATTACACTGGGCATAAGGATTTATCAGGTAGGAAGGGGGGAGCGATGCATTTTGCCAAGGGGCCAGTAAAGCAGCATCGGTAGCACTACGGCAGCATCTACATGTCCTTTCATGTCGTGATACCACTGTGGTTTGTTGCCAGCCACCCACTTATAGATATCATTTGCCTCTGGGTTGACTTGATTGTTTTCTTGCTGATGCTGATACGCACACCAGACATAGTTATGAAAGACACGAAATACTCTATATGTATCGTACAAGCCAATAGCCAACACCGTAATTGGCACCATAAGAATTGAAGATAGGCCATAAGTAGCTGTAAAAGCTCCTACCATCAAGGCGCTGCAAACGCCAATGCCGATAAGCGTAAAGACTGCCAGAGCAACTGTCATGATCCGAAGGTTTTTCGCGTGCTGAACAGTAGCTTGCAGATCATCATGAACCAAAGTTTCTTGTATCTGAAATGTCAGATGATCAAAAAATGAATAATGAAACGGAACGTGCATAAGACCTCCAGGTTTGCGATGACATTCTTTCAAAGAAACTCTAATTTATCAAGCTTTGAAGCAACCGATTTCAATAAGCAGCGCAAGAGCGTAAAAGCACAAGCCAGCAACAAGCAGCCACTTGCCGCCAGGCACCGTGCAGCCGGTTTGCTTGAGTTTAAAATGATAGCGGCCGACACAAATCATTAGGATAGGAATGATGCCATTGAGAAGAGAGTCTCCATATCCACCAGAGGCTTCTAGTGCCGTTAAAAATACCCGTTCAATGTTGCATGCTCCATAGATTGTAGGAACCAGAATCAGCACTCCAAGCAAAACCGATCCCCACTTCTTTTTTGGGATGCTGAGACCATCTGCAAGAAAGTCATAGAGGCCTAAAGAAATGCCAAAAAAGGAAGTGACGAGTGCGAAAAAGGCAAAAAAGGTGGCCAAAAGATCAATCCAGCCGCTGCCAATAGCTTCTCCGAAGACATGTGTGGCAGGAGCGCCTGTATGAAGAGCTTGAAGTAAGCCTCCATCTAATGGGACAGTTCCAAGTACGGTCGCTTGCCAGAGCAGATAGACCACAAAGGCAACGGTGGTTCCGGCGATGATGGCTAATTTCAGAGAGGGGGCATGATGGTTGAGGTATGGATGAAGACTTGGCACCATGGTCTGGAAGCTAAACGCTGTTAAAAAGAGGGGCAAAGTCAACATGGCGTCTTGCCAGTCATAGCGAAGCAGCAGCTCCGGCTGGATTTTTGTAGCACTCATGCAAATCAGCAGCACATAGGCAATTATAAGGGCAATGAAGAGTACCGAATTGATGCGTCCAAGGACAATATGACTGCAAAAAATAGCAGGGCCAAAGAGCAGCATGAAGATGAGGCAGCCTGTTTCTAGTGGCAATGAAAACAGTTTTGCGATGAGGTGGCCAGCTCCTGCAGTATAGGCAATGAGGGAGGCATAGCATATAAAGAGATAAAGACACCAGCTGATATATTTGCCGTACTTGCCAAGAAAGGTGTTGGTCATGGAGATAAGGTGGGCGTCATCTTTTTTCATCCATGAGCCAACTTCAACCAGATAGAGCGCTGTACATGTCATAGCTAGCCATGCCAAAAGCATCACACAGAGACTTGGGAAAAAGCCGTTCAGTGCAGTACTTACCGGGAGGGCAAGCATGCCGCCTCCAATACAAGTGCCTGCTACCAAGAAAATAGCATTGAGTGTTTGTGGTGCAAAGCGAGATGAGATCATGTTCCTCCCAGACAAGGTAGCTCTGGCGGAGATCGACCCGTTACCAAGAGCGTGCGGTCTTCTTTTATAAATACATTACATTCGAGACGAATCCCAAATGAGCCTGGCAAGTAGATACCAGGCTCAATAGAGTAGCATGTGCGCGGCATCAAGGGGCGAGAGTCATTGGTTTCATAGTTATCAAGATTAGGACCAAGTCCATGCAGATCGGTGTGGATGTTATGCCCGGTACGATGAATAAAAAAGGCGCCGTAGCCAGCTTCTTGAATCACACTGCGACAGATATCGTCTACTTCGTATCCATAGATTTCTTTATCTGCTGCTAGCCGCTGTTTGAGAAATTCGATGCTGCGATTTTGGGCAAGTTTGACCACTCCATATAACGACTTCATCTCTTCTGGAGGTGAGGCGCCAGTAAAAATCACCTGTGTGATATCGGCATACGGCGCACCTGCATGGCTCTGTTTTCCCCAGAGATCTATGAGGAGCAGGCTATTTGACTCTATTGGTGCAGACGCGTTTTTTGAAGGGACGTAGTGAGGGAGGGCAGAATGGGGACCTATGGCGACTATAGGCGCATGATCGGTGATAAGGCCGTGGCGGTGTAAGTAGTCCAAGATATGCTCCTGGACATCGGTTTCAAAGATTGTTTTATTATTTTTTAGTGCTTGCTGGACACAACTCCAGGCACTTTTATAGGCGCCAATGAGTATTTTTGAGGCTTCTTGATGCTGCTTGAGTTGCTTGCTGCTCCATCTGGCAACAAAATGCTTGGCAATTGGCCACGAACTGACCACTTCAATTTTTTTATCGAGTAAAAATTCAAAAGTGCCGGCGTCTAATTTGGAGATAACAGGAATAGCCCCCTTGGGCGAATACTCAAGACAGATCCGTCGTTGTCCTTTTAACGTAGAATTCAACGCCAGTTCCAAACTTTTCCAGCTTTCATAGATAATCTGATCGCCTGGCAGATGGGAAAGAAGATGGGACTCTATTCGGTGGATAATTTTTAGAGGCTGGCCCTGTTTGGGAATCCAGTAAAAACAACGTCTTGAGAGCAGAAGCTCTGGATCGATACCAAGGACTTCGATCGCAATTCCATTATGTCCTCGAAAATCGTAAATAAGCCATCCATCAAGACCTTCTTGAAGACGAAGCTGTTTTTGAATTTCTTCAATCGGAAATTTCTTAGTTTCCACTTCTTGCCCCTGTATCTACACCGAAAAGAGAAAACATGATAAACTTGTTTTTCTTTTTTTTGCAGTAGTTTCTCAGAGGTCTCTATGAATATTCATGCTAGATTTTATTTCAGACAAGGGGGGTTAGAGAAGGTCTTGCTTGCACTGAGGCCTTCTGTCAGTTTGACAAAAGCAATCTCTATTACAAGAGAAATTTTTGCAGATAGCAATCAACAAGCAGCAAGTGCTCTGATCGAAGAGTGGTTTTCTTGCTACGAGTCTGATCGAGCGCTTCCTGAATTGCCTGTGCATGCCTCCTTTTCCAGCTTTCAACGTCGTGTATTTGATGAGGCTGTCAAAATTCCTCGAGGAACAACGTGGAGTTACAGCGAGCTTGCCTGCGCGATAGGTTGTCCACAGGCAGCTCGTGCAGTAGGCCGTGCGCTTGGTTCCAACCCTCTGCCACTCGTGATTCCCTGTCATCGAGTGATTGGAAAATCGGGCGCACTTACAGGATTTCGAGAGGGTATAGAGGTCAAGCGCTTATTTTTACGGCTCGAGCGCCATGCGGTCAATGACGTGGTCTCGCACCGCATCTAA
>CAYOTQ010000154.1:0-4903 GCA_964406915.1 uncultured bacterium | reverse complement strand
CAAACACCGGGATCTTATCGAGGCCGGATCGGAGCACGCCGTGCGGGAAAGGGGACTGCTTCATGTGGAAGGGCGGGACTATGTGGTGCAGGATGGCGATCTCATCTTTTTCAGATTCAATGTCTGAAGAGGCAGAAGCCACAGAACTGATGATCAGCCAACTTGAACGTGAACTCCAAGGCAAGCTTGGTGTCTGTACAAATCTATTACAACTTGTAGATGTACACAATGAGTGCAAATCTCTCTCTGAAACTTTAAGTAAACTGCCTGAAATATCCGAACATGCAGACCTGCAGACAATCAATCAAACGCTGCAGACTTCGAACAAAAGTATTCATGAACTCTGTGATCATTTTGACAAAATTGAGGGACCAGCCTCGGCACGCGAGGCGATCCAAAAAGAAATTCGCCAACTTTTGCTCCTTCACTTAAATAAGACCGCGCAATGCAATGTGATTCAAGTGCAGTGGAATAGCAAAGGCTATGAAAGTAAAGATCTGACACCTTTCCAAAATATCCTCACAGAAGTGGAAAAGAGCACTTCTTTTGAGTCTCTTTTTTCTCTTTTGCAAAAAGCAGAAATCGAAATTGCGTGTATTGAATCAGCAAGTAGAAAGCTACCTCCAAAAGAGTCTAGTGAACTTAAAGAAAAAGCAGGAGAGATCTCCAAATCAATAATCAAGGAGACCCTTGATAAAAGTATTTTGCTGTCGAAGCAATCCAGGATGCAGCTAAATGAAGCTGTGGAAAAATCTGCCGTATACGACACTCTTACCCTCACCAGACTCGCTTGTATCTATGAAATGAACATCAAGGAACTGCAAACATTTGCAAGTAAAGCCCCAAAAGAACTTGTACAGCAGCTTGAAGGTGAACTTGTGTCTGCAAAAGACTCTATTATGCAAGCAGGCAGGATCATTGCAGAAAGATATAAAAAAGAAACTACTCCTTCTGAGCAAGCCACACAACACGCTCATATTCAAGCAGATGGAGCTGTTGCTGTCTTTGGCAATATCGGGGCAAACGCCCAAGTAACCGTCAATATTACTCAGGAATCTCGAGGCAATGCAAGTGCTCCTGATGTTCTCTCGAGCATTTTACCACAAGCGCTATTGTCTGTCGCTGGCCTAGGAAGCGCCGGTCCGACTGGTTTAGGAGCCGCTGGAGCTCTTGGCACTATGCTTGGGTTCAGTCCTATGGTTCAGACGGCACAAGCAGTCTCTTCTATTGGCCTCAGCACCCTACTCTTCAATCCAATTGTGGTGCAAACAGCCGCTCTGATGTTTCAAGGCCACGATATGTATTCCGCTATTGGCCTCAGTCTTGCTACACATATAGCAGCACCTTTGGTAACGCGCGCTGCTGTACAACTTCTTCCAGCCAGTGTGCGAGCTCATCCCCAAACTCAACAAGTCCTTGGGTATGCAATTCAATTGAGCATGTTACGTTATGGCGGCAGTTGCCTGAGGATGATACAGAGCTCTCTACAACCTGCAGTTTCTACTCCTGCATCTGCTACTCCTGCATCTTCTACTCCTGCATCTGCTACTCCACCCCCTGTTGCTGAGCAACCCCAACCGCAGCTGCCCAGAGCAGACGACTTTGATTTCATCCGTCCACAACCACAGCCAGAACCTATGCGTGCAGATGACTTTGACTATACCTCTCGACCTCTGCCTCCGCAAGGACCTGCTGTCCAAATGCCACAATCGACCTCCCCAGAGCTCACCATCTCAGAAGCAGCAGAGATCTCCTCTGCAGGAATGTCAGTAGACTTTATCTCTGAAGGGGTTCGCGAACCTGCTATTTCAATAGCAAATCCTTTCGCAGGACAAGGTGTTGAGGCCATACAGCCACGGACATCCTGGCTATCAACTGCAGGCACAACTATGGGACTTTTCTTGACTACTGTTTGGGGAAGCAAGCGCCAATCCTAAGAGGTTTAAAGCTCCCCGCAAGTCCGTGTAGACATACAGAATCCTTGCTGAGATTTTGGCCGGAATATATGATCACCGGCTACAAGTAACTGTGTACACCGCTGTAACCACTAAAGCGTATCGAATGACTATGAGTGCCTCGCTGACATCCAAACTTTCAAATCTGTCTATCGCAACAAAATTCGAACACCTTCCCGATGACTGCCTGGGTCGCCTGTTTTCTTATTTTTCCCTGCAAACAATCCAATCTTTTCTCCTTCTTTCCCGCGCTTTTCATGGCAGGACCCTCTCGAACTTGCACTATCATCCGGAATTCTACCACCAATTTATCTCCTGGGTTCTACAAAAAATCACCCCTGAAAATGTTGATAAGTATGCACAATATCTACAACATGCTTCCTTAGCAAAATATACGCTCTCACTTACTTGCAAAATTCCTAAAGAACCCTACGAGCAACTCTATCAAAAAATTCCTCAGCTGTTTGAAAAAGTACTTTTTGTCAGCCAAGGCGAAGAGGTAATCCCAGACTGGATAATTGCGTGCACAAAAACGACGACAGATCTCTCCTATCGAGGGATAAATGCAAGAGCTGAAAATTTTGACACACGCCTGATTGCGCCAACGCTCAAAATTCTCTCTATCGAAAATGCCACGTGGCAAACTGACAAGATTCCCTGCCTAAGCAAGCTGTTTCTTTCAAGGACGCATGTGGCGTGCACAAACCCACAGCCTGTTCCAGCACTTGAATTCCTGGACATCTCCGATTCAAGTTCTCAGCCGCCAGAGCTTTTGGAAGCGCTTATCGAAGCTGCAACAAGCTCCAGCTTTCCCATACATCTTGGCACCAAACTCCCAGCTTCCTCTTTTAGTAGATGGTCAATATGCAACCCATCCCAAGATGACGTTGACAACTTTCTCAAAGGCAACAAAATATTGACATACCTCTCCCTTGAACGTTGCCGCCAGATTCCTGCTGACTTTTATACCTCCACATTATTTCCACCTGCCCTTCAAAATCTGTCGCTTACAGAAGCCAACCTCACAACGGAAGGTCTGTCTACCATCGTTTCCACTTGCCAGCATCTCAAAAAGCTGATAGTGATCTCTTCAGAGCCAGATCTTACACTGGCTCCTGCCTCTGCTCTTCCAGAGCTCGAAAGCTTAGAGATTAGCCTCAATCTTCTTGCTCAGAAGGTCACCTATCTCTTTGAAACTCTCTTTGCAAAACTCAAAACATTGCGGCTTGTAGACGACAGACCAAACAGTCGGTTTAACCAACAAGACTTCCTACACTTTCCGAGATCCCTAGAAAGCTTTGTCTGCAAAAATTCCAGCATTAAAGCAAAAACACTGTCGAGGCTGTTTACCCAATCCCCGGTTCTGCAATCTCTCACTTTTTGCGCAGGCCATCATCTTGCTTTTCATAAGATATCCGTACTTCCATTATCGCTCGAGCATTTAGAGACAGAGATATTACCCGCTGCTTCAAACAATCCCTTTGTCCAGTTTTTACATAAACTCCCAAGACTCCCTTCTCTCGTGATTACTGCGAATGCGGACTTTCAACGCTATTTTAAGCAAAACCAACACCTGCACAAGCTGGCTTTGACTACAGGCGCGCCAATGTCTCTTCTGACCACCACATTTCCAAAAAATACCACACACCTCATTCTGCACTCTACAACATCCCTGTCTGAAAAGTTTGCCTCAGATTTGTTTCATCAGATCACTAGCCAGTGCAAAAAGTTACGAAAATTTGAATATTTCATCGCAATGGACGTTACCCAAGCGATGAAAAACTGCGAACTTCCCACAACATTAGAAAAGCTTGTAGTAGCTACCAGACAGGACAAAACACAACAAAAAGAATTTATGACCTTTGTGCACTCGCAACTCCCGGCAGCATCTATTGAATTCATCACGTAGGCATAGCTTCTCACATTTTACTAAAACCCAGAACTCAGGTTAAAAAGGCGACTATCCACTATGTTTGAGCATCATAAAACGCATCTGCTTCCACACACCCTCTTTGTGCGGCGTCTTGTCATCAGCATGCTATTTGGCCTCTCGTTTCTGCTGCTCTCACTCGCAATAGGCATGTGCGGTTATCACTTTATCGCAGAGCTAGATTGGATAGATGCTTTTTTAGAGTCTTCTATGCTCTTTGCAGGAATGGGCCCCGTTGCCCAAATCCATACAGAGAGCGGCAAACTCTTTGCAGGCTTGTATGCTCTTTTCTGTGGATTTGCCCTTTTTGTACCTATTACCATCATGCTCGCTCCCATTGTCCATCGCTTTCTTCACCATTTTCATCTTGATAAAGAGAGTAAAACGTAACCACCTCGCGTATCAAAAAAATTATTGAATTTTTTTCAAAAAAGATATATAATTATTTAAGAGTTTAAATCTTTTACTAATTATATATATATGCAAGTCAATAATTATGATGCAGTTGTCACAGAGTGGCAAGAACCAAGTACAGAAAAGCCATTTGTCAGCAATACCCTAAGCGGTGCTGCACTGATGGAAATTGCTGATCAAACGGCAAATAGAAAAGAAGCAAAAAAGCTTAAAGCAATGCAAAAACAGGCTCGTAAAGAAAATTTTGCAAAAAAACAGTCAAGCGCGCCAATCGCTGCCCCTACCACACAGCAAAGCATTGCTCTTAGCAAGGCAGACACGATCTTGTCTTTACGATTTTCTCAAGACACTGTCGAAGGGCTTTCTTCGGATGGTCTCAATTTATTTGAGTGTATTCGCAAAAATGGCTGGCGACATGGCAGCCCGATAAAGGTAGTCACCATGCCAGATGCAGACAAGACCTCTCTTGACAATCGTCGACTTTTAGCGCTCAAAGAAGTAGTCAGACACTCTCACTCTTTTTTTCACGACCATAATGCTGCCGAAATGGTGCTCTTTCCTCACGACGCCACCTCCTCACAGATCAAAAAAGATAGCCAGAGAC
>CAYOTQ010000153.1:0-4937 GCA_964406915.1 uncultured bacterium | reverse complement strand
CGGGGAAATCTTTTTACGCAGTTCAGAAACCTGCTTTTTGGCATCCTCGATAGGTTGACGGACTTTCTTCAGAGTTGATTCAGCGGTCTTACGGGCTGAAGTCAAACCCTTAGCAATCTTTTGCAGTTCAGTACTCGCCGCCCACTGATCAGCATAATACCCCCAAAAATCGACAGCATATGAAAAGTTGCCTCGAGAAGGATAAATTGAAGGAAAGTCATATCCACCTGTAAGCGTCTGCTTCGTCTCTTCTAGATATTTTTTCAGATCAACACTCCTCGCGGGAACAGTCATCGACTTGCAAGCAATTTCTTTTCTCTTCGTATCAATACTAGTACTGACAGGAGCTATGGCGATCTTGTACGTTTGGAGCTGCGCCATAAGATTATTTTGGTCTTCATTTGCCAAAAAGCGAGCTTTTGGCTCATTTGCCTGCACTATCAATGTCTCTAAGACTTGATTGACACAGGAGACTGCATCATAGTGCAAATCATTAATGACTCTCTGCACATGATTGTGCACCTGCTTATCAGAAGACTCCTGGACTATTTTTTTGATATGGTTGTCTACTTCTTCCCACAGTTTTTTAAGTTCCTCGAGTCGGTTAGAAAATGTATCTGCACTTGTCGCCAGGGCCACACATTTTGATATTTGCGCCTTATACCATTCTATTTCCGATCGAAATGAGGGCGCTTCCAGCAGCTTCAAAAGAAGCTCACATCGCCGATCAAGCCTTCGATGCTTGAGTTCAGTGATCTGTTCTTGCGACATCAGCTTCGGAATAGCCTGCACATCAGTTGTGACGGGAATGAGTTTAGAGGGCTCTGAAAGCAGTGTTTTTTGTCCGCCTAGCTCTCGCTGGATTTGTAAAAGGCTCTCCTTCAAAGCGTCGAGTTCTGTTTTGGTATAGCAGCGGCGGCGAAAAAGAGATTGAGCAGCAGATTCAAGAGGTGTGGCACTTTGCAGTTGGTGCTGCACAGATTCTATACGTTTTTCAACGGCACTGGCAGCTTCCGACCTGGCGCTGAGGGTAGTTGCAAATAGGTTCTGGCTGGTCGTGAGCGCTTTGTTTACATCAGAAAGATCTATATTTCCTGGTGAACTTGCCATAAACTGCCTCTTTTAAGAATTTGAAAAGAAAAGAAATACCGTTTTGTCAATGGATTGTCAAGAAACAATCTTTTCGATTTGTCCAAAAACCAAAAGATGAGTACAACAGAAAGGTATGTACTACATTGCACTACGAATGCTATTTGGCGATAGGGCCAAGTATCTGCTTCTCATCTGTTCCCTGAGCTTTGCCTCACTTCTGATCACTCAGCAAGCATCGATCTTTTTCGGGCTGCTGCGCTGGTCCACCGCCATGCTACGCAACTCAAAAGCAAAAATCTGGGTGGTCGATCCTACGGTAGAACAGGTCAATGAAACAAACGCTATGAGGACAATAGAGCTGCAACGCGTCCGCTCTGTGGCGGGCGTCGCCTGGGCAATGCCCATTTCTTTTACCATCATTCAGACAAAAATGCCTAATGGCACCTATAAAATGATCCAGCTGATTGGCCTTGACGCTACGACGCTTGCTGGGGCACCAAGAGATATCCTTGCAGGCAGCTTCAGCAATCTGACGCAATCTGAAGCAGTGGTCATTGACGAAGTGGGCATTGAAAAGCTAAGCCAAGGCTTTGACAGGCCAATCAGGGTGGGCGACACTTTTGAAATCAACGATCATGAAGCCAGAGTCGTCGGCATTTGCAAAACAGAACGCTCCTTCTTTGGCTATCCTTTTGTCTATACTACCTATGATCGCGCTTTAGAATTTCGCCCAAAAGAAAGGAGGGTCCTCAGCTTCATTATTGTAGAGCCGCTGCCAGGCCACACCGCTGAAGAGGTGGCTCGCCTAATAGAAAAAGAGACAAATCTCAAGGCCTATACAGAAGAAGAGTTTGCTATCTCCACCATTCGCTGGTTTTTCAAAAATACAGGTATTCCTATCTCTTTTGGTACAACGGTGATTCTTGGCTTTCTTGTAGGCATTGCTGTAGCAGGACAGACCTTTTACTCCTTTATTCTCGAAAACCTTCCCCATTTTGGCGCGCTAAAAGCGATGGGTACAAGCAACCGTGTGTTGACGCGTATGCTCATTTTCCAAGCCTCTGTTGTAGGTTTGACTGGATATGGCATTGGCCTGGGTCTGAGTGCCAGCTTTGGCTATGCAGTGATGCAGCGCGGCAACCCACCCTTTTACATGCCGCACCAGCTGCTCTTCATCTCTCTCTTTGCTATTTTGTTTATCTGCAGCTTTTCTGTACTCTTGGGTGTGCGAAAAATTAACAGTCTCGAGCCAGCACAAGTGTTTAGGGCATAAAAGGTATGCAAAAAATCAGCGTCTGCCTCAAAGAGGTATCTAAAACCTTTGGACAGGGAGAGGACAAAGTCCACGCACTAAAAAATATCTCCCTTGAAATTCATCAAGGCGAGATGACGATGATTGTTGGGCCCTCTGGCTGCGGTAAAACAACACTTTTGAGCGTCATTGCCGGCACGCTTGCCTGCGATACAGGCACCATCAATGTTCTTGGCAACGAACTGGAGACCTCGTCTCAAGACTTTTTAACGCGATTTAGAGCTTATAATGTAGGCTTTATCTTCCAGCAGTATCACCTGATTCCTACGCTCACGACGCAAGAAAATGTCAGCATTCCGCTTCTTATCCAAGGGCACAAAAAAGATGAGGCGTTTGAGAAGGCAAAAGAGATCTTGCACGCAGTGGGACTCGGTGATAAGGTACGTAAATTACCTAAAGAGCTCTCAGGAGGTCAACAGCAACGTGTCGCTATTGCTCGAGCCTTGGTACATGAGCCGCCTCTTGTGATTTGTGATGAGCCGACAGCGGCATTGGACTTTGACACAGGGATTAAAGTGATGGACCTGCTAAAGGAAATTGTGCAAAATCCAACAAGATCTGTGATTTTAGTGACGCATGACCACCGTATTTTCAAGTATGCGGAGCGAGTGATTGAAATGGATGATGGGACGATCAAAGAGATTCACAAGAACTCGGAAATTCACAATAACTCGCATCGAGACACCCTATGACATTCTGGCAAATTACTACCTTTATTGTGGCCTTGCTGGGCATAATCTCTGCCATCACACTTGTCGACAAGCCAGCTGCTCCTCCTGATATCACGACCATGTATGCTCCCCCTCCTAGAAATCCCTATCAAGAGTCGGTCTCTGCCTCTGGTATTGTAGAAAGCTTTGGCAACAACATTGTGATCAGTCCGGCAGTGGATGGACTTGTACAAGAGGTCTATGTATCCGTTGGTGACAAAGTGTCTGCCAATCAAATTTTGGTCCAGATTGACAATAGAAAGCAGCTGGCACAAGTAGCTATCGAAAAAGAGTCTGTTGCAGTCGCTCAAGCGCAGCTTGCCAAGTTTGAATCCCAGCTTGAACGATTAACAATCGTGGGAGATGAGCGAGCTGTCAGCAAGGAAGATCTCAAGAACAAGCAATATGATGTCAATATTGCAAAGCAAGAAATTGAACTTGCCAAAGCAAGGCTGCATGATGCAGAAGTAGCCCTCGCCCTGACAACAATATTGGCGCCAAAAGATGGGGTGATTCTCAGAAATAACCTTCGCAAAGGAGAATTTGCCTCTGCCAATAGCTCTCTTGACGCCCCACTGATCCTTGGAACAATCTCAGAACTGCAGGTAAGGGTGGATATTGACGAGCAAAACGCCTATCGTATCCGCTCAAATCAAGAGGCTATCTGCTATATTAAAGGAACTGTCGATGTCCCGATCCCACTGAAGTTTGGCTATTTTGAACTTGTGGTCATTCCCAAGACATCGCTGACAAGTGCTGTCGATGAAAAAGTAGATACTCGAGTCCTTCAAGTCATTTATACCTTTGATCCAATTCCAGACTTTCCTGTATATGTCGGCCAGCAGGTAGATGTATTCATTAAGGCTCAGGCATGAAGTCGCTTTCTATACATATAAGCATTCTTCTCTTTTGTGTGTGCGGCTGTGTACAGCGCTATACCCCTCCACACCCAAAGGCTCCCCTCGCCGGAGAATGGAAAGAAAAACAACCCGTAGAAGAGCCTGCTGCAAAAAATCCAGAACCTACCATTACCTGCGATACAGTCCGCTTCCGTCCTTGGTGGATAGTCTTTAATGACCCCCTGCTTGACTCTCTAGAGATGCAGGCAATTACCACAAGTCCAACTGTCAGTAGTGCCGTTGCCAGACTCCAAGAGGCAAGGGCTCTCTTTGGCATTGTACGTTCCACTCTACTGCCTCAAGTAGATCTTTCCACTACTGCTAGCCGGGCCAAAGTACCGCAGTCAAGCCAATTTATAGGCTCGCAGTCTACCTGCGGCCAAGGATTCAACGGTGATAGTTCCAGCAGCGCCCCTATAGTAATGCCTAAGGGTCCTGGCGCACCTTTTTTACTCTCTACAGCCCCTCCACCTTGTATCTGGGAATGCCCTACAGCTCCTGTCTCCACTTCTACAGCACCAAAGGCGCCCACGCCCCCTAAACATTTAAGCCAGCTTTCTATCTTGCCGCAGATCAGCTATGAATTTGACTTTTGGGGCAAACACTCGCAACAAACCGCAGCTGCCTGGAAACGAGTAGAAGCACAGGAAGATGATTTGGAATCGGCACTGCTTATTTTAACAACAAGTGTTGGCTCTGCGTATCTGGAGCTACGTACATTAGATGGCGAGATTACTGTTCTTGAAAATACAGAGCGTGCGAGAAAAAACGCCTTTGATATCCAGCAAAAGCGCTACGATGCCGGCCTAATTAATGAGCTGGATGTGAGCCGCGCAAAAGTAGAGCTTACTTCAGTACTTGCCGATCTTGAAAATACGCGCCGGCTGCGAACAATTGTAGAAAACACACTGGCAACACTTGTAG
>CAYOTQ010000152.1:1381-4943 GCA_964406915.1 uncultured bacterium | reverse complement strand
TATGCCACTAAGTGGGATGCTTCTCACAATTTCTTGTTACAGCATTTTAAAATGGATGTATATGGCACTCCAATGCTGGAAGGTTTTCAAATCATCGGCTGGGATCCTATAGCAAAGAAAATTCGATCATCAGTATACGACTCTGACGGTGCTGTGGGCACAGGTTTTTGGACAAAGCGCGGCAATAGCTGGTATGTGAAATTAGACTTTGTTCTTAGCGATGGAAGCAAAGGAACACAGACAAATGTTTACACGCCCGGTGATAAGAATAGCTATACGTATGCATCTATTGATAGAAAAATAGGAAGTACTAAACTTGCAAACATCGATACCATAACTGTGGTCAGGGAGGAATAATGAGAGAATATACTATAGCTGCTCTGATACTTTTTGTTGGGATGATTTCTGTGTGTGCAGCCACGCGAGCTGCCTATGGTCCAAGAGGCGGCTCGTCTGCCAGTTATGGCCGAAGAGCATACCCAAGTCAGCTGCAACGTACACCTTCGTTAAGCAGGGCTTATGCTGATGGGTATGCGAGTGGAGGGAGTGGGTCTTCAGGAGGTACGACAGTTGTGGAACCTTCATATGAACCACCCCCAGGAGATCAGTCTCCATTGGACTATCAACAAGATACTCAGCCATATCCCCCCTCCTCTTCTCAGTAATGAAGATGTCGATTGAGTTTGATCTACATTTAATGCCATAACTTGTGTTATGGCATTTAGTTCTATAACATGTTCTAACTGCATGTGAAGAACAATCAATTTTTCCTATTAAGATTCTTTCAGCAAACAATGTTGAGATAACTCAAGTTGTAAAAACTACCCTGACTCAATGGGTAGACGTTATGGAAGCTCGTATTGCTCCTCAAAAAAAAGCATATTTTAAAATCACTAGTGCAGAACAAAAGAGACTTATTGAAGATGACGTGGAAGTTGTTGATGGTTATAAAACCATCGCAACAAGCATCAACAAGACAATTTCATATATTGAAAAAGGAAATCCACTAAAAAACTCGCTGTTTTTGCTCTTTGATAATAATCAAAAGATACAAGCTCTTGCCGCCGTCACAGAAAAACCCAATAGCATCTATGTAAATTCGCTACTTTCTGCACCTTGGAACCTGAAGTTAAGCAGCGACAACGATTCTGCTCACCAGTCGCTTGCAATCCGCGGTGCTGGAACAACAATGGTTCGTCAGGTCTACGAATTTGCAAAGTCGAAAAACAAGACACGGCTCGAGCTTTTTTCGCTGCATAGCGCGCGCTCTTTTTATACGGATCATTTAAAAATGATCCCCGATGAGGATAAGTTTTACTTTAAGGTCTCACAAGATCATAGCGAACTCCCCCCTTCTCTCAATATTGCCTCTGGCAATTTGATTAAGGATTTTGCTGAGTAAGAGTCAAGGAGTTGCCTTGCCTCCACAACGGGCCGCTGCATTCACCTGTTGGATACGTCTAAGGGAAAATGCAAACGCCTCTACAAGTGTATGGCAAAAGTACTCTATCCATACAGTCATATCACAGCTTACCATTCGTTCATAAAACCTCTTCGAGCTTCCTAGACTTAGGGAATCATAATAGAGTAATAAGTCATTGGCATATTGCTTTTCCAGACAATAGAGTCCACCCAGATCATATCCCCCTGCTGCAAGTATCCATCTGCTTAACAGACGAGCGCTACGTCCATTGCCATCATAAAATGGGTGGATAGCGTTTAAGCTGAAATGTGCAATTGCTGCAACAAGAGGGCATGGAAGGTCTCTGGCCTGACGGATCCAGAGAATGAGTTTTTTCATGAGCAGAGGCACATCGTGCGCTTTTGGTGGAAGATAGAGAATTTTCGTCAGATTCCAGTTGAAAACAGCATTTTGCCCATCTCGGAATCGTGTTGGGGTCACATCCGCTATATAGTGGTTTTGAAACAGATGGGCATGCAGCGTCTGTATCTTCCTCAGTGAAATTGGAGTCTTATTTGCACTCCAGGCCCGTACTTGTTTCAACGCTGCCAAGTAGCCTTTGAGCTCCTGAGCATCTGAAGGAAAAAGAATATTCTTATTTCTTAGCTGTTCCGGCGTAGTTTTAATACCTTCAATAAATCGAAAGTAACGAATCAGCTCACATAATGTCTTTTCCCATAGAACCTTACGTATCTCCCCTTTTATGCCTAAAAATGCCACCTTTTGGCGTATTGCTTCAATACGCATTAGATCGTTCATGAGCGTTGGAGTAATCGAAAATTTTGGTTGAAATAGTAGAGTCATTTTTGCCTCAATGAGGAACTGCAGCCCTCAAGGTTTCTCTACCAAAAGGGGAATTTTCACGCGAGCATTACGATAAAATTTTCCTTACTATTTTAGTGATCAGGAAATAGGCTCTTGCCTTTGGTTAAGGATTGTAGGTAATCGAGGCTGGAGCCTTTTGCTTATAGACGCGATGAATCATGCCGGACGCCTCTTTGGTCTCATTCTCAAGCGTAAGCTGCACTGCCACTCCCCAAATATCATCTGCTGGTAATTCAAAAAATCGCTTTGCGTTAGGTGAAGTATCATCATCAGGCTTCATCGAAAACTCTACACGATGACAATATTTGAGAGCACGCCATACATCCATCATTCTCTTATTAGAAACGGCTGTACAATCTGTAAAAGAGACTGTTGTTATCTGTTTGGGCAATTCATTGATGTCTATGGTACTATTTTGAATAGTAAGATGTTTGACCTGGGGGCACTCCTTAATGATTTGAGTCCGAATCTCGAGGCTGCTTCCGATAAATACGAGGGATTGAATATTTGGAAAATACTGACGTACCTTTTCCACAGTGCGTAAATCGCCTGGTATTTTCAAGGCAATAGGATCTTGTGTTGGGCTGTTATACAAACTGCAAAAATCGTAAAAGGTTTTGAGGTTGCCAGATTTTGACAGCATGTTTGAGCAGACTTGACCAATCAGGTCAGCTCTTGAAGCTAGCGATTGCGAGGAGAGAAGCCGAGTGCGCTTTGAGCATGAGGCAAGGGTTCCAAAGGTCTTGAGTGTGCAGTTTTTCCCAATGTAAAAAAATATCTCCTCGATCTCCGCCAAAGATCGTATTTCTGTTGTCTCAGGCGGCATTTTTTCGACTTTTTCTTTGTTTGAAATATCTAAAAAAGAGAAAGCTTCTGTAATAGCGGTTATTAAGTTCATATAATTATCCTTTTATTATTAAAGGTACAATTATATCATATTAGTTTTAAAATTTATATAGTTTTATATTATTAACATTCTTTGGATGATTGGGGTCGTTCTGGCATGCTAATTCCCAATCAGGTACACTAAGGTTTACTAATAGGAGTTCATATGAAGGGGATTTGGCGCCGGCTCATAAAATCAGGCTTGTATCTTATTGCTGTATTGATTGTGGGGCTCATTGTATTGCCTACATTTCTTTCCATCTCTGCCGTAAACCAATTCTTCCTCTCCTATCTCAATGGTTCTATTCCGGGTAAAATCCAGGCGCAAGAGATTGATATTGGATGGCTGAGTGGAGTTAAGCTTCAGGGAGTTGAGGTAAAAGACCCTGA
>CAYOTQ010000152.1:0-1371 GCA_964406915.1 uncultured bacterium | reverse complement strand
TCATCAACTGCCCCAATATTGTCTACGATAAGCCCTTGATTTCATTTCTTTACTCCCCTGGCCACTTAGGATCTCTTTCATTGACTAAACCATCGATACTACTGGTCGATGAGAATGGACAAGGCGACTACTCTCTCGTGCATGTGTTTTCTGAAGGAGAAGACAAATCATCGCCCCACAGTAAAAAAAAGAAAAAAAGCTCTTCCACAACAGACAGCTCTTTTCCCCAATCTTTGGCGGTCAATGTAAATGATGCTTCTATCAACTATGTTGACATGCAACTCTCGGACATCACGCTCGAAATTGATATCAAAGAAGGAAGTACCGCAAGTGCCAACCTTTCCTGTGTGGTCGGCTCACAAGATGCGCCCATCGGCTCATTCAAGCTCACAGCTGCGGCTACAGATCTTTCACACCTGGAGCAATCATTTGAAGCAGCACTGCAGGCGCTTGTGAATCCTCAAGCTACCGTAGTGGAAGCTCCATCGACCGTTGATATCCACTGTGAAATCTCCCATTTCCCGATTAAAATTGTCGATACCTTCATTGCTATTGCCTCCCCATCTTATATGGGCCTTGCAGTAGCTGCGATTGGTCCTACACTGGATGCAACAATCGATCACAGCCTCAAAAATGGCAAATTACAGCTCAATGGCAGCATCAAGAGCCAATATATTCAAACAACTAATCGCGCCATCAACTGGCAGATTACCCCCTCTGTTGCCGAACGCCTTGCTCTCTTGCCATCTCCGATGACACTCAAGCAGCCATTTGAACTCCAATTTGCAAAAGGCAGTGATGACAGTGGCCCTCTTGCTCTGCAAATAGCGACAACCTCCCCTCTTCTTTTGCAAGATCCCTCGTGGAAAGCCCCTTTGTCTCTTACCGCAAAAACCCAGCTTGCCCTTCAAAGCTCACTACAAACCAAGCTGCTCGTACATGTGGAGTCTGGGCCTCAAATAGTATCAGATCTAATTGGCAAAGCCGTTGATCTCCAAGCCAATCTCAAAATACCAAATCCTTTGCAGCCAACAAAAGAGTTTACCGGCAACTTGCAGATTCAGGCAGAGCAGCTCTCTTTACAAAGTACCTTCTCATGTACTGACGGTCTCTTTCAACTAGAGCCATCCACTCTTAAAGCGTCGCTGTCTGCCAATGCTCTGAACGCTCTTAATATTCACGCATCGCCAATGGCTATCACTTACACGCTTAAAACCCTTCAGATGCCCCTTTCGCTCTCTTCTTTTAAAGAGCAGGTAACCTGCGAAAGCGATCTGACAATTACCCCTTTTCAACTCACTCAGGTGCCACAAGTAGAAACTTTAGATATTTCTGAACTTCGAATTGGCATACAGAAGCTCAAAGATAAAC
>CAYOTQ010000151.1:0-4959 GCA_964406915.1 uncultured bacterium | reverse complement strand
TTGCTCTGCAACCAGCTATCCGATTCAATGGCGGCGGCCATATCAACCACAGTATTTTTTGGACAAACCTGATCAGTCAGAAAAAAGGTGGCGGAGAACTTGCTAAAGGCCCAATCCATGAGGCCATTGTGGCTCGATTTGTCTCCAAAGAACAGCACAACGAGTTGATGAACGCAAAAACTGTCGCCATCCAAGGGTCCGGTTGGGGATGGCTCGCCTTCTGCCCTTCGGCAAAAAGACTAGAAATCATCACCTGCGACAACCAAGATCCAGCAATATCTAAAGGTGTCATCCCACTCTTGGGTATTGACGTATGGGAACACGCCTACTACTTACAATACAAAAATGTGCGTGCAGACTACCTGAAGGCTATCTGGAGCGTTGTGAACTGGAAAAACGTCGAACAACGGTTCCAAGATGCCGCCAAGTAGTAAGAGTTCTCTAGTAGGGGTTAAATTTTAATAAACCCTTGCTGACCCCCGCCAGGTCTGCCTTGAGATGGAGGAGGTACTGCTGCTCCTGCAGTTTTCGCCCCTTCATCTCTTCCTTCAACAATTTCCTGACATGTTTTACGCCACTTTTCCACCATTTCTACAAAAATTGGGGCATAAGCACGTAATGCTGAAGAAAGCGCATGTTCCATATCGAGAGTTGAATGGACCAAAATGAGTTCTTCGGCAACTGCAACACCAACACCGCCGCCAGCCATCTGCCCGCCAAGGAGCGAGCCTTCGAGCAATTTTTCATACAGCCGTAGCTTCACTTTATCATCTTTTGGAAGCCCATCCAAAAGCGGCGAATAGATATACAATTTGCGTGAATTTGGCTCGTATGTGATGTGCAGAGAATATTGATCGTCGATTCCTAAAATACAGGTATTATTTTCGTCTAAGGCAAGATCTTCGAGTCCGAGCTCTTTGCCAAACTCCTTAAGATTTTCCTTCGCATTTTCTAGAGACATGACTCACACCCTCCGGTATTGATACTTTTGTTTTTCTTCTCTTCTCCCACCCCATACATTTTAAAGAATATTTTTGCAACCAAATCTCGCACTCACCTTTCCTCCTTCTTTCTCCCTCAAGGAGGCCTTGCGTATTAAGGTCGAACTATGTATATTATTAATTAATTTATTTCACAAAACTTCAGAACGGCAAAAACTTCTAAAGGAAGTTCACCCAGAACTGGGTTGAACAGTGGAAAAAAATATAAGTTTTCTTTAGACTTTTTGTGACAACCATATGAAAAGGAGTGTATGGGATTATTTTCACGAAATAAACCCAAGATCAAGATCACCTCGACAAAAAAAGATGGGTTTAGTGGGTGGTTAAAATGCACGAGCTGTAGTGAATTGATTCATGCCAAGGAGCTAGAAGAAAATAATCACTGCTGTCCAAAATGCGACTATCATTACCGATTAGGAGCTGAAGAGCGGATTCGCTTGCTTGTTGATCCCAATTCGTTCTCCGCTCTCTTCCAAGAGCTGGAGGCAGTAGATGCCCTTGGATTTGTCGATACCTTGCCTTATAAAGCACGTCTTGAGAGTGCTAGAGCTAAGGGCGGCAAGCATGACGCTTGTATTGTAGGCACCTGTCTGATTGACAATGTAGCCGTCGCGCTTGGCGTTATGGATTTTAGTTTTATGGGCGGCTCAATGGGTTCTGTTGTTGGAGAAAAATTGACGCTTTTGATTGAGCATGCCATTGACAATCTCCTGCCCGTCATCATCATCTCTATATCTGGAGGTGCTAGAATGCAGGAATCGACACTTTCTTTGATGCAGATGGCCAAGACCAGCGCCGCTCTCGCAAGACTCCAGGAAAAACAGCTCGCCTACATCTCGGTACTGACAAACCCGACGACAGGCGGAGTGACTGCCTCATTCGCCTCTCTTGGAGACATCATCATTGCCGAGCCGCAAGCACTTGTCTGCTTTGCAGGCCCCAGAGTTATCGAGCAGACACTTGGCAAGCCGCTGCCTCCCGGAGCGCAGCAATCTGAGTTTTTATTGAAAAATGGCCTTATAGACCTAATCGTCAGCAGGCATGATCTTCGCAGTACCCTTGGCAATATTCTTCATTTTGTAACGCAAAATAAGACTACTTCTTTTACATCCCTTCCACCAACAAATGAGACTACATGAACAGAATTCCTCTTCGCGTACGTGCAAAAAACCCAGAACTGCTTCCCTTGTATGCCACAGCAGGCGCTGCAGGCGCTGATGTACGTGCAGATCTGACTGAACCTCTCACCCTTGCCTCAGGGAAAAGCATACTGGTCCCTACAGGACTTTTCTTCGAGATCCCGGAAGGTTTTGAAATTCAGATACGACCACGAAGTGGCCTTGCTCTCAAAAATCAAATCACCGTACTCAATGCTCCTGGGACTATCGATAGTGACTATCGAGGAGAGCTACAAATCATTTTAATCAACCATAGCCCAAATGATTTTGTCATCACTCCTGGCATGCGTATTGCGCAAATGATTCTTGCCGAGGTTGTACAAGCAGAGTTTGTAATTACCGAAGACGCATTGGCAACTTCCGCACGTGGATCGAGCGGTTTTGGCCATACCGGATTGCAATAATTCTTGCGGCAGTTTCATGTAATGCTTTACAGAAATTATGCCGTAGAGTAACTATTCAGCTCTTACAGAGTATACAGTTGCACCATGAAAGTATTTTCATATTTGAATGAACATCTTGTGTTTTTCGTGGATCCCTCATCGAAAGATGATGTCCTTGATACGTTAGTTTCAAAAACTATTAACATCAAGTGCTTGCCAGACGGAGATCATTTCCGTCAGGCCATCTTTGATAGGGAACGCATCGTCTCTACCGGTATCGGTATGGGAGTAGCCATCCCCCATGCCAAACTGGCAACATTTGATCAATTTTTTATCACTATTGGAATCTTGAAGAAGGGTATCGACTGGCATGCCCTCGACAATGCACCTGTACGCCTGGTATTTTTAATAGGTGGGCCGGACGATAAGCAAACTGAATATTTAAAAATTCTTTCCGCCCTCACAGTAGGCCTCAGAGATGAGGAGTTGCGCAAACAACTGATTTCTTCAAGCTCAGCAATAGAAGCAATGAAGCTTTTGGAGGAGCTATAATACCCTGTTTCGTTAAAATCCAAGCGTTCGGTTAGCGTAAAAGCTTTCTTCGTTGAGGGATCAAAAATAGGCCCATATTACGGATATTGACCTATTTTTGATATATACAACTGCGGGGCTTTGGCGAGAAGCTCAAGGCCTGGATTCTAAGAAAACTGGATTCTAAGAAAACTGGATTCTAAGAAAACTGGATTTTAAGAAAACTAGATTTTAAGAGAAAAGGGCATAATACTTATGGATTTAGAACTACAAGAAGTAGCCGACCTGCTCAACGTACCACAAAACCTACTTCTCAATTGGGCAATAGAAGGCAAGGTCCCTACCTATCGTATGAAAGAATCCTATCGCTTCAACCGCCAAGAAATTGAAGCGTGGGTCATGAGTCAACAAAAGCTCATCCAGCAAGAAGAAGCTGAAAGTAAGGCTGAGACCAGCAAACGTAGCGGCTTGCAGCGCTTCAACCTCTTTCGTGCCCTGAACAATGGCGATGTATTTTCCGATATCGACGCCAGAACCAAAGAGGGCGTCATTGGCCAGACAATGAAGCGAATTGCTCCTTTGCTCTCTCTCGATCCCGATGTTCTGACAGAAATTTTTATGGATAGAGAGCAGCTTGCCTCTACAGCCGTTGGCGCAGGATTTGCAATTCCTCATGCTCGTGATTTTCTTCTTCATGGCCACCGTGATGTCGTAGTTGTTGTCTATCTACCACAGCCCATTGATTATGAAGCTCTTGATGCGCAGCCCGTACATACGCTCTTTTTCTTATTAGCATCTGATGATAAGAAGCACTTGGGATTGCTATCAAAAATCGCCCATCTGGCATCAACCCCTGTCATGCTGGAGCTCCTGCGTCAAAAGCCTGGAAAATCAGAGCTTCTCGAAGTTGTCAAGAACTGGGAAACAGCGCTACTGCATAGGCCAGCGGCTATTCATTAGGCACGTCGCCACCTTTTTTAGGAAGTGAATGGTCACCTGAGAAGCATAGGAAGTTTCGAGTTCATCTATAATACGACTCGCAAGTTTTATATTGTTTTCTTTTGAGGCCGCACTCAGCAGTTCTGAGAGCACGTCTGTCACAATAGCTGCCTCGCTTTTTTGTATGCGGAGAGTTACTTTCCATGAAGCAAGTGTTTTAAAGTATTCTCTTGAAAACTGCACGGCCTCTTCTTGCCTTTGTCTTTGAAGAAAGCAGTTCAAGATGCAGTGCAGGAGATCTTCAGCGGCAGCATCATCTATTGGAGCCAATTGCTGCAGCCGCTGGATCTCTTGAGTCTCACCATGCAAGCATCCTTCTGTTTGCAGTCTGGCAATGTCAGAAAAAAGAACCTTTGGAACACTCATATCAGCACTCATTGCATCACCTCTGAGATTTAGAGAGTCTCTAAGATTTACCTTGTCTTTTGTTATTTTTGGTTGTACGAGAGGCAACTTTGTCAGAGTTTTTTTCTGACTCTTCTTTCTCCAGACCTTTCTCCTGGCCCTTCTCTTCGCCTTTGCCTTGGTCTTGATTTTCCCGTTTCTCTTTTTCCTTAAAGAGGAGCTTGTCACCCTCTTTGAAGACCTCGCAGCTCCAGCTTTCATCTGGTCGCATCAACAGCTGTTCGGCAAGCGGGTCTTCGACATACTGTTCGAGCACACGACGCAGTGGCCGAGCTCCCATTTCTGGTTGAAAGCCTCGTTCTACTAAAAATTCTTTTGCCTCTCCTGACAGAGTCACTACGACCTCTTTTTTCATCAGGCGTCCCTGCAGCTTCTTCATCTCTAGATCGACAATAACTCTGAGCGCATCCTTTGATAGTGGCTGGAAAATCACAATATCGGTCAAACGGTTCAGGAATTCGG
>CAYOTQ010000150.1:0-4970 GCA_964406915.1 uncultured bacterium | reverse complement strand
ATGATGAATCTGGAAGTGAACTTGCCGCTTGAAGAGGCTCTCAATATGGGCTGGAAGATACTTGAAGAGTGCTTTTCCGTCGATCAAGTTGGAATTAAGCAGTCCATACTCAATAAATACTGGGATAAACAGCTGCAACACAGTAAAGCGTAAAAGGTTATGGCTGAAATCAAGATGACAAAAAATGAGCTTCGCGACCAACAAAGCAAGCTCCATCAGCTCCTCAAGTATCTACCGACGCTTCAGCTAAAAAAAGCACTGCTTCAAGCACAGGTGGCAGAAGCAAGAGTTGAACTTCTCAATCTCAAACAGCTGTTGGACGTAGAAACAGCGGCTGTCGAGGAATATGCGTCGCTGTTTGCTCAGCCCCTTTCGTTCGATATACTGGCATTTGCCACCGTTACCTCTGTGCAAAAGCGCTATGTAAATTTCGCTGGCGCAGAAGTACCCTTCTTTGAAGGCTGCACATTTGCTCCCATCACGTATGATCTCTTCGATACACCTATATGGCTAGAAGCGGCCATTGAGGGGCTGCGTTCTTTAAGCCGCCTCAAGGCAAATATGGCTACGGTCAATGAAAAGCTTGCGATTCTTGAAAAAGAGCTTCGAGAGGTGTCAATCCGTGTCAATTTGTTTGAAAAGATTCTTATCCCCCGCTGCGAGCGAAACATTAAAAAAATCAAAGTGTTCCTCGGCGATCAGCAGCTGGCAGCTGTCTCTCAGGCGAAAGTAGCAAAAACCAAAATTCTTGAACGCCAACTCGAACGCCAACTCGAACATCAAGCCGGGTACTCTCATGCGTATTAATGTACAAAAATTTCTCTTTATGGGTGCTCAATCTTCCAAGGAAGCCTTTTTTACAGCAGCACAGACCGCTGGCATCATTGAGTTTATCCATCCAAGCGGCAAAAGACACTTTCCCTATCCACCAGAAATTGAAAAGCTCGCACACGCCATCAAGATTTTGCGAGGATATGTACAAGAGCCTCAAGACCAAAAAAGAGATACAGACAATGCAGAGGCATATGCCACGAGCATTATCGAGCTCAAAGAGAAGAAGAGCAAAGCAGAAGAAGAGCGGCGTGCTGTCCAGCAAGAGCTTGAACGCATCTTGCCCTTTGGAGATTTTTCCTTTGAAGAGATTAAGAAAATAGAAGAGGAAACGGGCAGAAAAATCCGCTTTTTTTGTGCAAAAAACAGCAAACATTTAGATGAAATTGAAAACAGCCTTATCTTGATCAACCGAGGCGAAGGCATAGACTATTTTATTGCCTATCAAAATGAGCCTCTCATCCATGCAGATCTTTTTGAGATGCACTTTACAGAGTCTCTGACAGCTCTTGAACGAAGATTGCACGAGCTCAACGTGCAAATTGAAGCTAGCGATGCAGAACTCAAAGGCTATACTCGCTTAAACTGGTATTTGCATCTGGCGCTGATCCAGCGGATGAATGAAGCAAATCTGCTCCATGCTCAGGATTGCAGCTCTATTGAACTTGAGACGCAGCTCTTTTTTGCAGAAGGATGGGTGCCAGCAAAAGAAAAAACAGCCGTTCAAGCTCTTGCCAAACAATATGATATTTACTGCGAACAGGTAGCCCCTGATCATAATGAAGAGGCGCCGACCTGCCTTGAAAACAAGGGAGTTGGAAAAGTTGGTGAAGATCTGGTCCGCATTTTTGACATTCCCTCAAATAAAGATAAAGACCCCTCTTTATGGGTGCTTTTTGCCTTTTCTCTCTTCTTTTCGATGATTGTCTATGACGGCGGCTATGGGCTGATCTTTCTTGTGACAGCGCTCTACCTGCATTTCAAGATGAAGAATAAGACCCATACTGCCAAAAGATTTATCATGCTTATGGCCACCTTATCTATCAGCTGCACTCTGTGGGGAGGACTTACACATTCCTACTTTGGCATTGAACTTTCTCCTGACAATGTGTTTCGCAAGCACTCTCTGATGACCTGGCTGGTAGAAAAGAAGGCTGCCTTTCATATTTCAAAAAAAGACCAAGTATTTGAAAGCTATCAAAAGCGCTACCCGCAGATGGGTCCAAATCCTTCTGTTTCCGAATTTCTCTATGCCCACAATCCAAACGACGCTTCAGAAACTCCGATCGCTGACAAGTTTACAGATAGCATTTTGATGGAGCTTGTGCTTTTTATCGGATCAATCCATCTCTGCATGGGGTTAATTCGTTATTTGCGCTTTAACCCTGTAGGAGCGGGATGGGTTGCCTTTATTATTGGCGCCTATCTTTATCTCCCCTACTATCTCGCCACTACGTCTCTTCTAGAATTTGTCTTTGGCATTCCGCAGGCAAAGGGGGCCGATTTTGGCCTGCAGCTGCTTTGCTTTGGCATTGGCCTTGCTCTCGTAATAGGTGTGATCCGTCATGGATTTTTGGGGCTGTTTGAATTTATGCACTCCATCCAGATTTTTGCTGATGTGCTTTCCTACCTTCGTATCTATGCACTCGGGACAGCTGGCTTCATTGTGAGTGCTACAGTCAATCATTTTGCAGCAACTGCTCCCCTTCTTGTCGCGATCGGCCTTGCTATTGGAGGGCATTTGCTCAATATCCTTCTTGCTATTATGGGGGGTACGATTCATGGCTTGCGTCTCAATTTCCTTGAATGGTACCGTTATTCCTTTTACGGAGGCGGCAAGGAGTTTCTCCCTCTCAGACTACAAACATTTGAATAAGGATTGTCACTATGGAAACAATGCAACATCTTGCCCAGATCGGGCCGATCATCGTGCTGAGCTTAGGCTGCTGTGGGAGCGCTATTGGCTGCTATATTGCAGGGATGGCGTCGCATGCAGCGATGGCTCGTACTGAAGAGGGACATGGCAAGTTCATTGCTATGGCCTCTGTTCCTTCCTCGCAGTCAATTTATGGCTTTATCATGATGCTTCTGATGTATCGCAATATTGAAGCGGGAACCCTTTCTCCCATCGCGGCTATTGCGGTAGGTCTCGGTGTAGGACTTGCGCTTGTGGCCTCTGCTGTCTTTATGGGTAAGGTGATTGCAGCCAGTATCCAGGCAACACTCAAACAGCCATCAGTCTATGGAAAGTGCTTTGTCTCTATTGGGATTTTGGAGTCATTTGCACTATTTGCCTTTGTATTTGCTCTGCTTATTATCTAGAAACAAAACATAAAGAAACCCGGAAACATCCGGGTTTCTTTTGAAAGATTGTATTTTAAATCAAATTAAATTATAGTTATCTTTTTTTAAAGTAAAAAAGGATAATTATGTGCATATTTCCATTTCACGACACCCCTGCTAAGACCGAGATATTCACGACCCCTGCGGCTTCTGGCACACCAGCCGTTTCTCCTCAATCCACTCTTGCATTACCCACTCTTCCATTACCCGCTCTTCCATTACCCACTGCGTACTCTTATCAAGAGACTACCTTCCCTACAGATATTCTTGTGACTATCCTTTTGTTTTGTGATACCCGCACATTGAGCCTCGCCCTTACCTGTAAAATGCTCTATGACTCTACATTCAATCAAAAAACCCTCTCACCTCAGCTACTTGGCGATATATGCTCACGGCTTCTTCAGCAACGAGATATTTCAGCAATCGAGCGCTTTTGCAACCAACTGAAGCCATATCAAGGAACCCCGATTAGTCTCACTATTTCCCAGCCTTGGCATGCGCTCAGTGAAGCTGTGATTACAATAGGTCTGTATGTAAATATCGAGCGTCTCACCTTTCATGGAAATAAAATTTCTGATAGAGACATGACTGCAGCCTGTAAAGCATGCTGCCCAAAAGCGATTATATATGACCGGTGCACATTTGATCTTACTCGCTTGTCCCCTACTTTTCAGAAGGCTAGCGTAAAAGAAGTACAATTCCTTCACGTAGAATTTAATAATTATATTGAAGACGACCCGGACAATCAACCAGACACATGGGCCGGCATAATTAACAATAGTCCCGATCTAGTAAGCCTTATTATCCATCAATGCACCAAGACACCTTTGTTTGGTATAGGTAGGCTTGAGAACAGACATTCACTTGCCTATTTCTCCCATATAGACTGCGACCGCAATGACGATGATCAGAACTGGCTCAATTACGTAAGCATTGAGAACGACAATGAGGAAATTGAGGCAAATCCAGATTCTGCAATCAAAAATTTTTTCCTCGGATGCTACTACCTGGAGAAAAATCGACTCAATCTTGAACAAGCAGAGCAATATTTACAAGACAGCCTCGAAATGAACCCGCAGTTTGCTCCTGCAAAAGTTCGACTTGCCCAACTGCTCGCCTCAACAAAACCTCAAGAGGCTGAAAAACTCTTGAAAGAAAGTATTCCTCTCTACCAAGACGACCCTTCTGCTCTTATTACTCTTGGAAAGCTTCTTTTACAAAGAGATGCTCTACAAGAAGGTCTCGGATATCTTCAACAGGCAGCTTCAATGTGCGGCCAATCCAGACATCACTATCTTGTCGATATAATAACGACTGTATATCAAGCAGACCCACTTCGAAGTGTACCGTTTCTCAAGCAGCTTTTGTGCTATCTCCCATCTAAGACTACCTTAGCACAGCTCTCACGAGACTCAGGACATTATCTTACTCGTTGTGCCTATGGCATCAGATTGGAAGGCAATAATGATGTACAGTTGCTTTCAATATGCAAAAGTCTTCGAAAAGAAAGCTTGCAGAAACTAAATCTTTGTGCAGCGATTTTCTCTATGTACGAGTTTAACGAAGAACTCTTCGCCTCCATAAAAAAAGAATTTCTTCCTCAATTTCATGATCCGCTGAGAGAAGCTCTTCACAAAAATCTTTTTACAGATCTCGAGGCTTGGATATCTATATTTGAGTGGCTTAAAGAAAGTAATGGGGACGTCATTTCGTTACTTGATGATTTTCTCTGTATTGGGATGAACATACCGTTCAAATTGCTTTCTAAGCCAGAGTGGAGGGTTGAACGATTACAT
>CAYOTQ010000149.1:0-4980 GCA_964406915.1 uncultured bacterium | reverse complement strand
CATTACTCCCACATCGCTTCTTCATCACTGGAGCAATGAAATCCAGCGCTTCCTGCCGGAGAGCCGCTGCCTGATTTTTCATGGTGAAGAGCGAGATGGCGCTGCTCTTTTGGATGCTGCTATCGATATCTTCATTACCTCCTATGGAACGATTCGAAGTGATTTCCTGCTGTTTAATGCCCAGTGTTTTGACTGCCTCATTCTCGATGAAGCACAAGCTATAAAAAATAAAGAGACGCAAACAGCACAAGCCATCAATAGGCTCCATGCAAACTTTAAGCTCTCACTTACAGGCACTCCTGTAGAAAATTCTCTGGATGAACTACGTGCCCACTTTCACTTCCTGGTTCCCGATTTACAGATAAATGGTCCTTCCTTGCCAGATATCAGAAGAGCCATTAGTCCTTTTTTCCTCAGAAGAAAAAAGCAGGATGTAGAAAAACAGCTGCCTGAAAAGATCGAACAGACAGTTCTTGTTGACATGACAGAGGAGCAGCAGCGACTTTATACAAAATTGCAAAAGAGCTTCTCTCAAGGACTTATCAAAAAAGTGAGTAGAGATGGTGTAAGCAAGCATCGTATGGAAATCCTTGAAGCTATTTTGCGGCTGCGCCAGCTCTGCTGCCATCCCTTGCTTATCCCTCAGCTGCTTGAAGATGAAAAGATGCCTACTTCAGGGAAATTTGAACTAGTTTGCGAAGATATCGCCTCTTTGCTTGCTGAAAATAAGAAAATCTTCCTTTTCAGCCAGTTTTCTTCCATGCTTCATCTCTTTGCAAATGAGGCACAAACGAAAGGCTGGCCTATGTTGCTCCTAGACGGACAGACAAAGAACCGTCAGGAGTTGGTCGATCGCTTTCAAAACGACCCTCACGAGCAGCTATTTTTGATGAGCCTGAAAGCAGGAGGGGTAGGACTAACGCTCACACAGGCCGATTATGTGCTGCTGTATGATCCTTGGTGGAACCGCGCTCAAGAGATGCAAGCCATTGATAGAGCGCATCGCATTGGCAGAACATCTACCGTGATAGCCAAGCGGTATGTCATGCAAGGATCCATCGAAGAGAAGATCTTGCTCCTGCAAGAGCAAAAATCACAGATTAGCCAAGCTCTCTTTGAACAAGCTCGCTTTGAAGAAGAGAGCGCTTCAATCGACAACGACGCGGCCTTACTGGAGCTACTTTTACAGTAACGTACTACTCTTCTTCTTGTAGAGCTGGTTTCTTTTCTTGTTCTATGAGTTCAAGTGCGGCTGTTTTTACAGTAGTTAAGCCATTAGTAAAACCAATGGCTCTTAGTAAACGATCCATATAGTGCAATTCTGCCTCTAGTTGGTCATTTACAAATTCGAGGTATGCAAGTTTTTTCAAAAGCTTCTTTGTGTGCATAGCACACCCCCTTTGAAGGAGAGCATCCTTCTTTTTCTTTCTAATTTTTATTATTCATTAAAATAATTATTTTTCAATAAAAATCTATTAATTGTAGTAAATTAAGATAATAGTTATTGTTTACTAGCTTTCCACAACAATTATGGAGGTAGCAATGGCAACCCAAACAATTACGTTAGAATGTCCAACTGGCGGCTCTTTTACTATTCCTCTTAAACAAAAAGAAGCGGATCAGATCCAGCAAATAGCAGAGCAATTCGTCAAAGTTCTGATACAAGAGCTTCCATCACCTGAACAAATTAAAAATGTTAAACTTACACTTTTCATCGAGGAATCGCTAGTTCGCGGCCCAAGGAAAGAAATCCCAATTCCAACCGGACCGAAAAATACCGTCGATGCAGCGCCGCTAGCTGTTCGCACCTATCACGTTGGCGATAGTTAGTCCGATAAAGAACGTATAAGGGTTTCGACAGGCTCTAAAAGAGGAATTTCTGTAGAGTCTGCTGCGCCCATTTCCTGAAAACGTCTTGCAGCTGGCAAGACTCTTGTCTCAAAGCTCGCAACGGTCTTGTTATAAGTCTCTATCGACGCATTGAGAGATCGTTTGAGCTTTACAAAATGCTCGCACATTGTCTGCAGACGTTGATAGAGCTCTTTTCCAAGATTGCAAATTGCCGTTGCGTGCTCTGCCACCCTTTCTTCATTCCAGCTATAGGCAACTGCTCGAAGCAGAGCAATAAGCGACGTCGGCGTTGCTAGCAACACTTTCTTTTCCACCCCATACTCTATCAACGAGGGATCGTGCTCCAAAGCAGCGCTAAAAAATGACTCTGCTGGCAAAAATAGCACGACAAATTCAGGCGCCGGCTGAAAATGCTCCCAGTAGGACTTTGCTCCAAGCTCTCCTAAATGATACTTCAGCTGTTTGGCATGCTCTTTGAGTTTGACAGCCTTCGTCTCTTCATCTACCGCCTCTATAGATTCAAGATACGCTTGCAGAGGCGTTTTGGCATCAACAATGATCGAGCGAGAGTTAGGCAGCTTCACAATGAGATCGGGCCTCAGGCGCGGTTTGTCGCCTGCTGTCATCCCCTGCTCCACAAAGTCACAATGGGCCATCATGCCCGCCATCTCGACGACACGCTTGAGCTGAATCTCTCCCCACTTTCCGCGGACAGTAGGGGCATGTAGTGCCTTGACAAGCTTTGACGTTTCGGTCTGCAACTGGAGATTGGACAGCCCAAGAGCTTTGATCTGCTCGCTGATGCCGACATAGGCAGTCAGACGAGTTTTTTCAAGCTCATTTATTTTGATGTCTACTTTTTGCAGCGATTCGTAGAGAGGCTTCACAACATCCTGGACTGCAGCCTGCTTTTGCTGCATGCTAGCCAGATACTTTTCAAACGTCACGTTCGCAATATCAAAAAAGGAGCGCTGTGAATCTTTGAGGACATCGGACGACAGCGCTTTGAATGTACTTGTGAGCTGTTCTTGCATTTTTTCATGCGAGTCTGCAAGGACTATCAACTCTGCTACGCGTGCCTGTAGACGCCCATTTTCCTGCATAAGAGAGATTTTTTCTTTTTCAAGGATCAATAGGCGAGCCGTACGCTCTTTGAGAGTGGCGAGTCGATACAGCAAAAAGATACAGCAAAGGAGCGCCGCTGAGAACAAATAGAGCATAGAGACTCACAATTTTGGCAAAGTTATAGCAAGCAGATGATTGTAGCAAATAGCCAATCATTTGAGTATTAATTCCTGCATCCTGTATAAGTGTGGCATTCAACGGGAGTTTGCACTTGAACATCTTTAAACGACATGCCATGTGGGCATTGCCAATACTCGTGATGTTGCTCATCACCCCTTTTACCTCTACTTTGGATCTCTGGGTGGCCAATATGGCCTTTTATGGCAGCTCTCATGAAGCGACCACCCACGGCTTTTTCACTACCCCCTTTCTTGATTTTATTTACTTGTATGGCGTTGTCCCTGCACAGATCATTTGCGGCGCTTCTACATTGGTGCTCATTTTGTCCTTTTGGGCCCCGCGCTTTGTCCCCTTCAGAAATATGTGTGCTGCCCTTAGCCTTACGCTATGTGTGGGCTCTGGCTTGATCACCCACTCTGTTCTTAAGGAATTCTGGGGGCGTCCTCGTCCACGCCAGATTGTCGAATTTGGAGGCAACCAGCAATTTCGCGCTTACTACCAGCCTCTCTTTACTTCAGCACCCGAACCTTCACGTTCCTTTCCGTCAGGACATTCCACCTGCGGTTTTTATTTCTTCAGCCTCTTTTTTCTTGCCAGACGTCTGAATAAAAAAGGTCTTGCGTGGTCATCGCTTGCTTTTAGCTTGATTCTTGGCGGGCTGCTTTCTCTTGCCCGTATTGTGCAAGGAGGCCATTTTATCTCAGATGTCCTGATTGCAGCTCTGATTATGTGGGAGACTGCTTATGTGGCAGACTACTTGATGTTTGAGAAAAAGTGGCAACATGAGCCAGCGCGTTAGCAGAAAAGAGGCCGAGCTATTAGAGATCATCTCATCTTTTATAGAAGCTCAAGGATTTTCCCCTACGTATCGGCAATTGCAGCATATGCTAGGCCTCTCTTCTGTAGGCACCATTCAAAAACATATCCTCAGACTTAAGGCTCAAGGACTTCTGACAAGCAGCAAAGAATGGCGCTCGCTCAAACAAACCTCCTTTTCACCCGCAACCTCTAATAGTTCCTTCCGTATTCCGGTCATTGGCTCTATCTCTAAGGGCAAAAAAATCGATCTATCAGCCAAAATTTCTCTCTGCAACGCCCCCAAGCTTCCCACAGGGCCAACTTATTACGGCTTTCGTATCCAGGACAGCTCTTTTGCAGATCTTCATTTCGCAGCGCACGACCTTGTGATTATTGAAGCAAGAAGCACCCCTTCTCCAGGAGAGACGATCCTCATCTCGAGTAAAAGCGAGGGGGTGAACATTGGCAAGTATGTGATACTGCAGCAGACGAGCGCCTTAGAGACCGTTGAAGGATTGTATGAGCTGACTCAAGAACGAGTGGTTCAAGGAATTCTTCACACTCTTCTCAGGCAATTCGCAAATAACAAAACATGAGTAACGTGTAAAACGATTACTCTTCTTCAGCTTCCGGCTCAAAATCTTCAAGCGCATGACGCTTGCGGCCTGCAATGATGCGAAATAACGACAAAATCCATGCCAAAAGTAAATAGGCCCAAGAAAGGGTCACTAAGAAAAGAGAAAAATGCTGCAAGGCAGTAATAAGTGTGACTGCAGCAGCAAAGGCCGTCAGTAACACGACCTGAAAAGAGCTGACTCGTATACGAAGCGTCTTGATACTTGGAAATTTCCAACGGCTAATCATGAAATAGCCGACAATAAAAAAGACGCAGGTAGCAATAATCGCCCGCTCTTCATGGGAGCATGGCCATATACTACGTCCATCCTCGCTCATAAAAAAGAGCGTGGTAGAGACAGCGACGCAGGCTGCTGCTGGAATTGGAAGTCCCGTAAAATTTGCCTTTGCCTCTTTCATCAACTCTTCATCACCCTGGATTTTTTGCCTGTTGATGGTAAAACGCACGAG
>CAYOTQ010000148.1:0-4985 GCA_964406915.1 uncultured bacterium | reverse complement strand
GCTACTGTTGGGTTGGCTGACGAAAGCCATGCTTCCAGGCCTCGTGCCCGAAGAATGAGCATGTCTCTCATGGCGCTGCAGCAAAATTTATTAGCGTGATTGCTAATATCTATATCTCTGCTGGCGAGGAAATTATTCTTTTCTTCCGAGACAAAAGAGGTAAGTTTCGCAGGGTCTGTAATTTTGTTGTCTTGAACAAATTTCTTTAGCTCTCCTAGCAGCTCGCTATCGATTTCTATTTTTCCAAGGAGATGGTCTCTCCATTCATATTGTCGCTTACGCACTCGGCTATTTTCTCCGCTATCTTCCGGAAGTTTTACAGGGAAGGCATTTCCATTATCAATCGCGGCAATACCTACGAGCTTTCCATGTTCTATTTTTATCATCCAGTTTTGAGCGTGCCTGTCGAGATTTCCTATGAGGAAATCAAACATAATAAACTTTAAAAATATGAGCTTTTCTTCTTTAGAGAGTGTATTGGGGTCAAACTCGGGGTTGCTTGGATCAAACAAAAGCTGCGCTTTTTCTGCTAATTCATATCCTTGGACAAACTGTTGAAAAGTGCCTTTTGGGCCGCCTGTTTTTCCCGGTTCATTGACAAGAGCAGTCAATGGAACAAGCGGATTGTTTTTATCGGTATTAAAACCAAAAGTATCGGCAAAGTTACGAGAAGTTACCTCAGCACATGCTTTTGAATAGGGACTTTCGCCTGCAAGAAAATTTGTTGGCCTTGTCAGCCCAAGTGCTTCTTTGACAAACAGCTCAGAGGTGCGAAGCGCCCTTGTTGCAAGAGGCACCTGCGCGGGGTCGGCATCTCCGGCATCTTTGTAAATGCCGAGTCCCTTTTTAGAGTCGGAATGTGAATAGATACGAGGAACTGCCGCACTTGGATTTACTTTTACTCGAACCTTTTGCTCTTCAATCATGCTTCCCAAGTCCTCAATAATCGCCTGTGCTTTGACTTGTGTTTTCAAAGCATCAGAAGGCGTATCTATATCGCCTCCGGAGAGGAGTTCAACCTTTTGTGCTTGCACGGAGCTGGAGAGTTTATGGATCTCTTTTAAACGGGGATTGCCTTTTTGCAGTAGAGAAAAGATTACATCTATCTCCTTGTCGCTGAAGCGCTTGGAACTTTTCAGTGCCTGAAAGAGACTTTCGTCATCTATTTTTTTGGAAAGGGTTTCAATGGTTTTGCATTCTTGTGTCAAAAATTTGACAAGCTCGGGTAGTTTTTTAATAATTCGTTGTGCCTCGGATTTATTATCGATTAATATGGCTTTTATAGAATTTTCTAGTGTTTTTGTTTCAACTTCATTATATGAATCTATTCTCTTAAGGGTCTCTTGTGCTTCTTCCGTCCAATTACTTAATCTTTTATTTGTCTTTAACTCCGAAATACGAGCTTCCAGCTCTTTAATAATGATGTTTGCTTCATAAGAAGAGAAGTTTTTCTTTATATTCTTTTTAGCAAGAGAAAGATGTTCTTTAAGAGTGTGGATTACTTTATTTTGAGCAGTTTCATCCAAGCTTTTGCGAACAGAAGAAACGGCAGTGGCCGGTGCGGCTGGGTCTTGCTGTGGCGATGCTCGCTGCAAATGAGAAACTACGGCTTGAGGAGAAGAAGACTTTACTTGAGAAACCATCGTTTGAGAGGTGATTTCTTCTGTTTTCGCCTGTGGTGGGCTCTCCTCTTGCGGGGTGTTGGGTATCTGAGGTGGTCCGACCTGTAAATTTGGATTTTCTATGGACATAACAGCCTCCACGCCCCTTCCTTTTATATTCCAGTCCTTCCTTCTCTTATTATATTATAGTAAATATTTTAATTGGTCGTAAATTATGAAAAATTTATAGAACTCAAGTTATAGATGCAAATCACTCTGATTTAAAGTTTTTTTGCTTCATCGTAGACCTTTCGAAGGACTGGTTTTTGAATAAATAGGATTGGTTGTAGAGCCGTGTAGTATTGCAATAAGTCATTTAGTTTTTTTTCCATGCGCGGTACTTCAGTATTGCCAGGATCATTTGTTTTGAGGACATTGAGGAGTGACTTTGCAAGCAAGGAAGTGATATGTTGCCAGAGAAGAGACTCTGCGCTTGTATCGAGCTTTCTCATGTCTTCACTAAATTGAGATAAAAGAGAAATTACCTCTTGCAAAGCTGCCGCTTCGCCCATTTCTAAAGACGTATCTTTCTTATGTAAAGATTTTATCAGTTCGTCTACGGTTGTTTTTGCTTTTGCGTCTTGGCCGGTAGCTAAATAGTAATAAAACAGATAAGACTTTCCTGCTACTGTGTTTGCCCCTGCTGAAAGAATATTTTTTTTGCCGATTTTTGAACGCTTTGCATTGATTGGACTTTGCGGCGTTTTATCCGATGGTGCGAATACATATAATTGTAGGTGAAATTTTTCAGACTTCTCGTCTATATGTATTCCTACTGCTGGAGTGACTATCCGTTTTTGCGGATGGACCGTAATGAGAGTCTGCTGTGTGTGTACAGGAATCCATTCTGACTTAAATTCCCAAGGGCGAAAATCGTATACAGCATCGCCGAGCCAGATACCTTTCTTTTGATCTCTATAGCCTCCCACCCCAATTTCAGAATAAAAATCGGTGGCACTTTTCATTTCTCTCTGCATGATCTGACCCAATTCTTCGGCTGTCTGATCCACAGTCCCCAGTTCATTTGTTACTTGTAAGCTGTGTGCGAAATACACGGTATAAAGAGATTGGGCAATGTTGACGATAGCCATTTGCTTGGCTCTTCCTTCAATAGTTCGATCTATCTCTCGAAGCTGCTCTGCTAAAATAAGAAAAAGTCGAATCAAAATAGCAAGCTCATCTCTATTACAGGGTAATTTTCCAGGTGCCGAAGTATTTAAAAGGGAAAGAAATGGCGTAAGTGAGTTCTGGATGGCAGTGTCATCATCATTTAAGATCGCTTCATACACAAGATGACCAAGGGTCGTGACTCCCTCCGGCTTGCCTTCCGCATCACGTGTCACGGGTAACGTCAGATTGCTTCCATCAGCCATTTTCTCAACTGTAAATTCTACATGTGCTTTTAGTGAGCCAGGAATTGATATAAATTTCGGCACTCGGACAACAATTTCCTTCATCTCTTCGGTAAGGTGAAATTTGTTGTGGTTTTTCAGCTTCACGCATCGCCTTGTCTCAGGAATACGATCTTCTACATCTTTTGCAATCCGTTGCAGCACTGCTGGAACTTGTTGGTTGCTTTTTTCAAGACTCTTTATTAATTTCTGTACCTGCTCCAATGCCTTTATTTTCGTGTAGTCGCTGCGATCCCATCCAGAGACTATTTTTTGATAATTTCTCTGCAAGTTTCGGATGCGAATGTCCATTCGTGCATTTTTATATTCTTCGGCAGACAAAACAACTCTCGCCAATCCCCAAAAACTATTAGGAACACAGCTAGGGCCTTGCTGTTCACGACTCCAATAAGGAGAATCTATACGAATATCTTTGAGAGGTATTTTACTTTCAAAGTGTTTCCGGACTGCATAATAGATGGCCTGGATAGGCTCAATTGCCTCTCCGAAGGTACCTGTTGCTTTTTCCTTGGACGCTGTTTTAGGAATGTAATCTTGAGGAGCTTTTCCAAGAATAGTTGCATTGATAATGTCGTGAAAAAAATCTTTGCCAAGTTCGTTTTTTGCAAACGGGCCCCATTCCACTACGGTCTGACAGCGAGGCTTTCCTTTGTAAACTTGTGCTTTGTGCAGATCTTGATTACTCTCTATTCCGGCTCCAGTATTTGACATCTGAAAAATACAAAAACCCTCATGGTCACATGCAATACGCCCCTTCATTGCATGCTTCCCAGGCCTGGAAGAGAGATCTATCCACATACTTTCCCCAGGTTTTAACGATTCAAATTTATTCTGCATTTTTCTTGCAAGCTCTTCTCTTCCTAGAGGCGTCACTCCTTTAACAACAGTCGATTCCAAAGTTTCCATATTTTTTATGCCCTGGCGTAAGTCGTCGTAGTGTGGGCCGTTTCTATCTTTAATAAGTTTCAGAAATAGTTGTTTATGGATAAAATTAAAACTTCCAGCATGGCTAAGACCCTCGTGTGCCATCAAAAGCAAATTATAATCTTTTGAGAGGGCATATAGGGGACTTTGTCGCCAAAGCTCTTTTATGCATGACGCCACTTTTTGAATCAGATCGAGAATCGGAGTCCTTGCTCGTGTTCCTTTCGCATACAATTCTGTGAGTTGAGTAAAACGTGTTTTATTCTTGTCGCTGAGGCGACTATAAAATTGCGGGTATTGAATAGAAGGGGGGAGGGGTCCTGAAGATTTCGAAGCCATGGTATCCTACAAGTAAGGTATATAACTTCCTTCTTAATAAAAAAATATTTATATATTGTCAATTGCCTTTTTCGATTCTAGATAATTCTCGATTTTAATGAATAAATTTGCTTTAATAGAACTAATTTTTAATAAAGATATATATTATTTGTAATAATTTTCGCAATGTTTCACATTTCTAATATTCCACAATTACTTACCAAAAGCCTTTGGGAGGCAAGAAGTACCTGGGACAAACTGCACCCTGAGCTTGTGGCGTTGACTCAGCAATCCAAGCTATGCAGCGAACTGTTTGAAAAAACGCAAGCGACGTACCTCAAAAACCCTACTGTTTTGCAAGCAGCTCCACGAGCGCGTATTGGCAATAAGAAGGAATTGATCGTCATTCCTCACGATCTTTCAGTCGTGATTCGCCTTCATAAGGAGCAGCACAATCAAAGAGAAGTGAAAGCAAAACAGGCTGCCTTAATATGTGCGATGAACGGCTTTAGCCATTTGATGATCCCTAAATTTCGCGTGCATGGCGATTTCATCATTGAAGAAAAACTTGGCAGCGGCAGTGATTTTTTTACTTCGATGACTGTGTATGAGGAAAATAAAGAAAAATTTGCTCAAGCTAGTAGTTTAACAAAAACCGATATAGAGCTAA
>CAYOTQ010000147.1:0-5046 GCA_964406915.1 uncultured bacterium | reverse complement strand
GGAAGAGGTAGAATGGGAGGACGACGCATGACCGTTTCTGACAAAGTTCCATATTTTGAGCCCTCTAATCAAGAGAAACCAAAAATTACAGTGGAAGATGGGCAGCTGGTCATTGGAGCTCGTCGCTTTCGGCTTACCCATACAGGCACTGCCCATGACCAGCAACGACGCCTTGAGAAAATCAAGCAGCTGCTTGGAGAACATACAGATGTACGGGAACTTGAAAAGGTCTTAAAAAACATCACCAAAGATAGAGCTCCTGTGAGGCTGACGATTTCTCAAACAGGGGTAAGTGTAGGCAAGCAGGCAGATCAGCTATCGAAAATACAGTCTACATCCCCTCAGTTTGAAAAAACATTTCAGCGTATTGCAGCTCCAATACAAGAACAGGAGCACTTTGAAAGAGAGCTAAGGACACAGTTGTATAACAAGAAGTTTTCTTCCAAAGAGGTGCAAGTAGCCATTGATTCGATTCTGGAAGAGCAGCACATGGGATTAAAGAGAACTTTTCAGGGAATAAAAGCCTCTGAATGGGGAGAAAAGACCCTCGCAGATATCCTTCATGAGCCTGGCAATGAAGCCCTGCAGTCGGCGCTAGTGACAACGAGAAGGTCGTATCATCGCGGGCCTGTAGAGCGTCTAAAGCGTGTCGAGGAGTGCCGACGGGAATTAATTGTATTTTTGCTGTCAAATAGCACGCGTAATCCTCGGGAGATACACGCTGCTGGCGGCGGCGTCTTTAGGCAGCAAGTATTTCAGGGAAAAGAAGTTCCAAATAAGGAAGAGCCTCTTAAAGGTATAGAAGAGCTCTGCACGCCAAACAAAGGCTGGCCAAGTGAGGCTGATAAAGAAGAGTTTCGGACTCCTATTGAAAAGTGTAATACAAATCTTGCCTTTATCACAAAAAATAGGGCTGATGGAACAAAAGAATCGGTAGTCGTAGGCAGATCCGGAAAGTCTGATCACATCGAACGTTTGCATGAGCTTGTAAAAGCCTCTTGCCTTGAGCAGTTGGAATGTACGCAACCGGCTGGTTTTCATCGCATTGAAGATACAAATGGAGTTGAGACATACGAGTTTCAGCATGTAATCACCACCTATTTGGATCCGAGTTTTCTCAAGGCAGTGCCTGAGATCGTCAGTGCTCTTTGGAAGACGCCTGAGAACGAGCGTGCCGCTCTTTCTACAATCATGAAAGAACTTGCAAAATGGCCTCAAGAGGGTATTGCTATCGAAGTGCTGAGGCCAGGAGCGCCACAGGATAAAATTAGGGTAATTCTCAAGCCTCCTATTGTCTGCAATCAATTGTTTTCTACAACAGTGCGTGGATTTGGGCTTGGAAAGGTGAAATTTTCTGATATGGGGCAGACACGATCTGATCGTCTGAATTTTACAGCCAATAAGGCCCTTTTTGAGACATATCTCAATCGTCGCAATTATCGAGAACGACCTTCGATTGATGCTGAGGCTGTAAATGCTCCCGGCTTCTTCAAGTCAAAAGAATATCTCGAATATCATCTAGAGATGGCACGTGTGCTGCTTGAGGAAATATGGGCATTTCCAAATTACTCTCAAGATGCACAGGCGCTCTTTGCTCTTGTATTTCGAAGAGCTCCTCCAGCTTCGCAAGAAGAAGCAGAGAGATTACTCGATTCTATTCGCGGCAATACCTTTTCGATTGTGCCTGATGTAAATGAAATGATCCATGTCGCAGATGCTGAAATTTGGCGCAATCTTCTGATGAAGATCTTTAATTTTTCTCACTCTAAACAGTGTAAGAGCGGGACTGATAGAACAGCTATTGGAGTGGCGCTGGCTGTAGCACAGTCTGATTGTGCAGCAAAATATCACAAAGAATTCCTTCCAGATCGCATGTCGTCAAAAGAGCTTGTCGATTTTAAAAAGTGCTTCAGAGAAACTCTCAAAGAATTTGGAGTTGTATTGACTGTCGAGACGAAGGGATATTATGGTATTAAGTGGGGCGGAGGAGTGCCTCTTGCTGGGGGGATTGGCAACCCTGTTGCGTATAAGTATCTCTTCCTTGCCGGTGAAGACGCAGTAGCCGATGTTGAGGGAGTCACTCGTGATGATTTTGCAGCCAAAGGAAATAGACAGTACAAAGGGCGTATCATAGACCCAGAAGGTCTTTATGGAAAAAGTGATCTCAAATATGCCGAAAAACTTAAAAAGACCGTCAAGAAGCTAGAAACAAGGAATCCACAGCTGCTTGGAGAAGTGACGGCAAAAATTCAGCTGTTTGTGACCCAGGATCTTGGCTGTGATCAATTGGCAGATACCCCTGTGCTTAATAAAAAATTGGGGCTAGCAGTCCCTGTCAGACAGCTGCATCTTGACAAAGAGGGACGTAAAGAGAAGCTCGAAGGCACTATCAAAGATCTGGAGGCCAAGAAAGACTTTTCTGAAGTAGAAGCGCTTCAGCTGTACGTGCTGCGTCAATTGCATACTCTCTGGGAGAGTCGAGAACAGTCAAAAAAAGTACTCATGCGGCTGCCTGCTGAAGAAAGTCATGCAGACCACTTTAAGGTTGTTTTAGTTGAGGCTAAACAGAAGGAGGAATAGCTATGGAACATGCAGTATGGTTGTCTGGTATCCTGGGTCCAGTATTTACCATTATGGGCCTGTGGATCTTGCTGCGCACAGATGAGCTGATGCGTATGTGGGCATCGATAAAAGTGACGCCTGCTTTTCTCTACTTTGGAGGGATCCTGAATCTGTTGATTGGCTGTACAGTCCTCAGTACCTATCATGTTTGGTCGCTGAGTCTGTTTGTGCTGCTTCCAATTATAGGCTGGGTGGCAATCATTCGAGGAATACTCGTTCTCTTTGCCTTTGACACTGCCATGAAACTGGCAGTGCTTTCTGAGCCTTATTGGAAACAGCTAGCATTTATTCCTCTGCTCTTGGGTCTCTGTTTAAGCTATCTCTATTTAATAGGATAACTTGCGAGAGCTTCAAGACAGGCGTTGCCGGCTTTTTTCTCGCGGAGGTGTTTTTCGTCGTTTGAAAGAAACTCATCCGATTTTCGTTGAGCAAGTACGATGGCGCACGCGGCTGTATGGATTTGGCCGTAGCTGTTGATCTTTGCCAGATGGTAGAGATGATAGGTCTCCATCTGCAACGAAGCGGTCATGGGATATAGATCCATAATAGTGTCGATAAGCGATTCATTTTTGTCTTGAAACTGGCTGTCGGTGCGGCCTTGGCTGCCATAAAAAGAATCTGCGGTCGCATCGATTGCTTGGACAATGGGGAATGTGTCGCCAGAATTTTTTTGCAGGCTGGTTATGAGGCTTTCTGTCAGTTCGCTATCTGCTGCAATAGGTGTAGTGATGGTAAAAGGCTGTTTTTCTGAGTCTACACAGTGATAGGCATCATAATTGGTAACGATTCCATAGGATTCTTTTGCTACGACCACGCTGCCAACTGGCACCGTTGTGTTTGGAGTGCCGCAAGAGCCTAGACGAATAATTGCCAGATGGCCATCAGTGATGGCTCGTATTTCGCGTACGGCAAAGTCCATCATCGGCATTCCCATTCCGATGGACATAATGGTGACAGGCACGCCATTCTTGGTGCCGGTGTAGGTAGTAAAGCCCCTATTAGAAGCATATACAAACGCTTCATTTGGGGAATCGAGCTCCTCGAGTATCAATTTTGCACGGTCTGGATCTCCTACCATTAAAATACGATTTGCCACTTCTCCGCGCTTGATCCCTAGATGGTAGACACGGCCTTCTGCATCCATGGGGAAGTTTGTACCTTTTGGGTCGCCGATAGATTTTGTCTCTTCCGCTCCGAGGGTATGAATACTACAGGCAATCAGAATTGGCAGACACAGTTTGAAGAATCTAGATAGTTGATGCATAGGGAAGCCTCCGCAAAATTGAAGTATGAAATATCTACATACACCGTAGACAGAGGCATTTTGATCGCCTTCTTTGTTAGAGTCAAGAACGAAGACGCTTTCTAAGTATTTCCACAGTACCTGTCGATATCCTGCAAATCACTACTATAATCGATATTTGCCCATGGATTATTTGGCCATGAGTTTGTCTGAGAAACAGGTTCAATTTGGTCTGCTGGTTTTTGAATAGACCCAATAATACAGCCTATGAGGAGACCTGTAAGAAATGCTTGCGAAAGCTCATCTCCTTGCTGGCACAAATAACGCAAGACCGCTTGGCCTCGGACATCTTCTTCAGCATTCAATGCCTCTCGCAATACCCCAAAAAAGAGGCCTCCTACAATGTAGGCAGCACATATGCCGATCGCCACTGCTGGTACAAAAGTTCCAAGAAAAGCTGTTTTTGCGACAACAGCCCCTGTCATTGTCACACCAAAGCGAGACAGAGTTTCTGGCTGCGAGTATTTAAAAAACTCTCTGACAATAAGTTTGGCTGCACCATTTATTGCTTTCAGAGGATGCACAGCTCCATATACAACTGCCTTAATGAGAAAATAGAGCTGTTGGATAATATTGCGGGCAGCTCTGAGAGGGATTTTGGCCAAACAGACGGCTAATTGATGATACCACTCTCCATGACCATTGTTATTGAGCCATTCATTAAAAGGGCTTAGTGTAGGAGCAAATGTGGCTTCGATCTCTTCAGTAAGCTCATCGATGCGTGTTTGGATGGGAAGATTTGGCATCAGGTGATCAAGGCGATGATCCCAGGCATCTAGCTCTCTTATTGCATGATCATGCAAGCTCCAAAATTCTGCATATGAGTCTTTTAATTGGGTGTAAAAACAATGAAAATCTATCTTTGGTAGATAGTTGTTTGCATTTGCTTGAAATAAAGCGAATGGAAATTCGTGTAAAATTGGCTGAATATTAAACATATTATAATTATGTTAAATGAAATAGTGTTATGTTGCAAGTGGCATCAAGTAATTAAAAAAGAAAAGAGGGGCGTGTTTTTGCATCACACCCCTTAAGAAAGCATGCTATGAGTTGTCTAAGCTGAGTTGGCAGGATCCTGGGGAGATGCAGCTGCAGCCATTTTCATCTGCTTCTTTATGCGA
>CAYOTQ010000146.1:0-5046 GCA_964406915.1 uncultured bacterium | reverse complement strand
CTGTTGATAAGGAGCTGGTGATTAAAGGAGAGAAGATCTATGTCGTGCAGGCTCGCCCTGTCAATCGCTCGTTGAGCGTGCCTCGCTATCTGGATATCGAAAATAGAGCTGAGGCGATTACAAAAATGAAAGTAGTCGTGCCTGGACATTATACGGCCTTTAGCATCAAGAATCCGCAGGAATTTCTCTGCATTGACAATCTCGAAGATGCCCAAAATGGCACGCACAAGCTTGTCGTGATCACGCAGGATGAGCCCGCCAACTCTCATCCTGTGGTCAATTTCAGTGAAAAAGAAACACCCTGCTTTTACTCCCCGGAGGAAATCTCACCGCCATCTCCGGAAGAGCCATTCTTTATCTGTCCCCAACAAGGCGTGTTGGGCAAAGGGGTTGCATTCGAGATGAAAGAGGGATATATCGAACATCCAGCTCCCATAGTATTTAGCTCTACAGCTCTTCCAAAAGTGGCGCCTCAGGGAGTGGATGACGTACTTGCGATTATTTCCAAAGTCAAAGCAGCCCAAACAACGGAGGCTGCTTTGCAGGCTCTAGAGCAGCTGCAGCCAATGATCGTGCAATTCGAAAAGAAAGTGAGGCGAGCAAAAGCCTTTTCTCATCAGGCCCAGCAGCTGCTCGTGCTTGTAAAAAGGACGTTTGCAGAACTCCAGGCAGCATTCAGTGACTCTCAAAGGCTCGAGATCCTCTTTTATGCCAAAGCGATTCAAGTGCTCATGGTTGAAACGCCGTTTTCTGTTCTTTCTCTATCCTGTGTGCTAGACAATACCATTGCTTATGAAGAGAGCCTTGAAGGAAGGGCGGCTCTTGCCACAGAGCTGATGATTCCCACATTAACTCCAGCGGTGCATCAGGCATGGCAAGAATTTTTAAAGGAAATCGAGCCTTATGAAGAAAAGGCACAGCTGCAGCAGCAGCTGGATCTTCTGGGGGAGCTACGGCCTCTTTGGCTTACCTTTTATTTTAACTCCAAGAGGGCTCGTGCGGCAAATGCCAAAGAGCTTTTGCATTTGCTCGTGCAAGAAATAGATGCGCCTTCCATGGCCTTTGTACAGACTATTCCTCGCCTGATTCCTCGTGGTTCGGCGAAGCTTCTTGCCTTTTTTAGCTCTCAAGAGTTTATCGATGGATTTACAAACAGCAGGCCACTTGCAAAGCTGATGGCTCTCAACGCCATGTTCAAGAATTTTAATCTGTATGATGGGCTGCTCAAAGCAATAAAAGTGGAGGCCCGCAAACCCTTAGAGTTGAGAATCAAAGCATTTAAAGAGGCATATGCTCCTTACTACCATTTCATGACGATGCTGGCACGTAAGTTTATACGAAAGGATGCTTTTCATTTTCCAGTAGGAGACCTAGATAGGTATCTTGAGCAGCTACAAACTGCCTTTACACAGATCATGAAGGCTCCTGAAGAAGCAGAGCAGCTGCAGCCGTCGGCAGACTTTGCCGTACTAGCTGCCATGCTTGGCAGTGGCACGAACTTTGCAAGACACCTTCCACGGACTCTTGAGGATCTGTTTACTTTGGCCCATCAAAATGGGAATGCTTGCATATCGCTTCTTTACAAAGCTAGCCTTCCTGCTCTTGAAGAGGTCACTCTTCCATCTGCAGTAAAATTTACGGTAGGTCGCTTGGAGCAATTCTCAGGGATCCAGCATATCGGTATTGAACAGATAGAGGATGAGCTCATCTTTCGATATAACATTCCGCTACGCAATCACAGCAGCACCTGCCAGCTCAAATATAAGGCGGGGAAGTTGAGTTTGTCCGTACAGATGCTGGGCGATGGCAGGGATCGATGGCCGGACACGTATCAATTCTTGCAACTCCTCAATAAGCTTGACGTCAGACCTGCACAGAAAATTATACGAAAGGCCACCTTGGTAGATGTCACGTGGCCTTTGGATAAACCAACAGAGGTTATCAATGCATGCCAGATCATGACTGTGATGCATCAGGCAAGTTTTCGGGGCGGGAATGCTGTTTTTCATCCCTATCTTGCAGGCCTGATGACGGAAGAGCTACTGAAGGATAAAGAAGCGGCTCTTGTTGACTATCTTTTCAAAGCGCCAAACGCAGAAAAAATACGCTTCTTTGTAAACGCCATGCACGATATCGTTCCCAAGCGCCCTGTAGACGTCCACTTATGGAAAATTGTCGAGCATGCATTGGCGTTAAATATCCAGTCAATACGAGAGCCTGTATTGACCTATTTGCATCTGGTAGCAGCAAGTAGACACACGATAGACTATCCAAAAGTCTGTAAACTGGCGATGCAGTTCCGAGCTGAGAGTGATGCAATTTCATTATTTACAACACTTGTTCACGCAGGCTATGTTGAGGGCTATGAAGAGATCACAAAAGTGGCTACAGAAATAGGGCCTACAGGTGACTCTATGCGTCTTCTTGAAGCTTTAGTAAAACAGGGACATGCCTACTCAGAAACAAAGGTCTTTATCCAGCAGATTTTCCAGGCGGCTACTTTGCACGCTCCTTCGCCATTTGGCTGTATCCGCCAGTTAGTTCGCAAAAATCAGCTATCGTGGGGTGAAGCTATTGGGTATGCCAAACAGTTTTGTCATTCATCTGATGCTCAGTGGTGGGGCGATATCGCACGCCTCATGCATGATGTAATTGAATCGAATCAAGAGACTGCCGAAGTGCTCGAAGTGATTGAAGTACTGAGTACACATCAGGCGGTGCATGCTGTTCTTGCCGGCTCCATCGAATTGTTGATTACCAAGAAAAAGGTGACCAAGCAGTTTGTCATTCCAGTTATTGCGTCTTGCGCAAAGGGTTTTTATGATGATCAGATGAGAGCCTTTAGTCTCTTTAAAGCGTTACTTGCATGTGATCAAGGGGATGAAGAGGTATTTGCTCTTATTGATCATTTTACCGATAAAATGGGTATGGCAGAAGAGGTGTGCAGACTACTGCGAACATGGGTGAACAATGGAGGGGGATATGAGCAGATGCATCGCACAGCCAAGAAGTTTTGCAGTCACAACCTCTATCAGCCGGCGGCTACACTCATGGCCATACTTGCCCACCATGGGCACTTTGTGTCCGATGCTCTGGCCTTGGCACGCGAGCTGGACAAAATAACGGAATATAAGCTGGAAGCTGTCTACTTACTAGCTATTGTGGCGCAAAATGGCAGCTGTAATGCCGAGGTGCTGCAGGAGGCATTGTCGCTCATGTGCCGGGCAGACAAAGAGGCAAGGAGACAGCAGATATCTGCCGTATTGCAGCTCATCATTGACAAAGGATATGGCTATCAAGAAATTGCTAATAGCGCGCTGCAGCTTCTGCAGGCAGGGCGAAGCGATGGCCCTGAGTGGCTTTCACAAACGACCCGCATGTATGATGCCTGTGCTCTCTTGAGCGCTATCGTAAAGAAGGGGCATTGCCATCAGCAAGCGCGTGATGCAGTGCAGGCGGTCAGTACATTCGGTGAAGATTTGGTTACAAAATCGCAAGACATTGTCCGAGCGCTTGCTGGGCAAGAGCAAGAAACATCAAGTGCTGATACGAGCCCTGATAGTAGTCTTTGGGCAGTGCTAAAAGGGGTGCAGGATCAGAACATTGTTGATGACGCCCTCTACCACTTCAAAATAAAAGAGGGGCTATGGGGCTTGTTGTAACAGGCTGGAGCTTATTGCATGGTCCGATCGGACCAGTATCATAAGCCCAGTCTTCGGCCTCTTGCTTATGGTCAAAGTGATCGCACACAGTAGGGCGGCCCTTACCGTTATTGCATCTCGTGAGCAAAACATGGGTATACGCACTTCATCATACGCTTTTCAAAAGAGAAATATCAGTTGTAAAGTCATCGCCTCGAGCTTGGTCTTTAAGGCATTTGCAAAGTACCTGTAATCAAGTACCTGTAATCAAGTACCTGTAATCAAGTACCTGTAATCAAGTGCTTGTAAATAAATATTTTTGGATTATTCAACTAGGTCTGCCGAAGATGCTTCTTTTTTTGAGATCTCAACTTCCTGGACCGATTCTTTGAGTATCTCCTTTGCCTCGAGCTCTTGAGCTTTTTCCTTGGCTTTCATATCCTTTTCCTTTTCGTGCTCTCGAAACTCTCGCTCAGCTTCAATCTCTTTTGCCATATCCTTTTTCTCCACATCCTCTGGGGCTTGGGAAAGGGAAGGACTTTGAGTCTCTTGCTGCAGATGAGTATTCTCTTTCAACAGAGAGGCTTGCTGGGGCTGAGCAGGGGCCTCTTGTGAGATGACTGTCGTGGACTCCGTGTTTGGCTTGGTCTGTTCTTTATGAGTCGATGGTTGAGCAGTAGTCTCTTCAGATAAAGAGTCAAAAAATGACTTTGCTTTTTCTGCAACTTCAGCAAAAGCAGCGTCATCAATTTCATCAATATTGATCTCTTTTCGTGTCCCATTGTGAACGGCTGCCGCATCTGTTTCACCTGCAATGGCTACCTGTTTATTTTTGATGCTAAATTCTCCTTGACGGATCTTGTCAAGAATGTCTTTGGAGGCAAAGTAGTGCGACCCGCCACCTTCCACTCGCTCTTTATAGATTACATTTTTTTTGGCAATTTGTGTCACAAATAGCTGCAAGAGAGGCTCGCACTCCTTCATCAGCTGCTGCGAGGCGGCCGCTGCCGGCGTGTCTGCAATCTTCTTCAGGTTTTCATGAGAATCCTTGAGCTTTTGCAGCTCTTCACCAAATTCTCGAGAGAAAAAACGTATTTTTTTGACTGATGAGCCACTTGAAGGGTCTTGGATTCTTAATGAAGCACTTTTTCCAGTAAGAATATCGTGTACTTGGGCGTGAAAATCTTGGGCTGAAAGAATTGTCTCAAAGCCTAATTTAAATCGTTCTGCCGAACTGCCTGGGATGATTGTACCCATAGCCACCTCACTTTCGTCATAAGCTTATTGTGGCATTTTGGGAGCAGAATATCAAGAAATTTTTTTATAAATTAGGACGTGTTTTTTGTTCTTTCTTCTTTGTTTCAAAGCGAAAAATCTCTCTAGAAACAATCTCTTTCTTTAGATC
>CAYOTQ010000145.1:0-5152 GCA_964406915.1 uncultured bacterium | reverse complement strand
AAGCTCCTCTAGATGTGATCTGTCCGCGAAAGGTGGGAGCTCCTCTCAATCCCGAGCTTGCCCTCGGCGCTATTACAGAGACAGGAGAGGGCTTTTTTAATGAAGACCTGATCCAGCAGCTGCATGTTTCACCAAGCTATCTCGAACAAGAAATCGCAAAAGAAAAAGAGAGAGCCAGACAGCGTCTTGCTCTCTATCGAAAAAATCGCCCCCCATTGCTGCTTACTGGTAAGACTGTGATTTTGGTAGATGATGGCCTGGCAACAGGAGCTACCATGAAAGCCGCGATTCTGGCCGTGAGAAAGGAAAAAGCTAAAGCTATTGTCGTCGCTGTCCCAGTAGCCGCTCCTGACAGCGCACAAGAAATCGCCCGGCTGGTTGATGCCTTTTGCTGCTTGCAAACACCTTGGCTATTTCAAGCAGTTGGCCAATTTTATAAAAATTTTGAGCAGACAGAGGATGAAGAAGTTATCTCGCTCCTGAAGGATAAATAAGTCTATACCCCAGAAGAACTATAAAATAATTATTTTTAAAATAAATGTTTTATGGTTTAATAAGGGTGAGATTAAAAGTTGTCCTTGAAGGAGGCCTCTATGGATCCATTTCGCAATGCTCTAGATTCTACTCTTAGTCAATTCAAAGCAGACGCTAGAGGAGAAGAGTTCAAGGTTAAGAAATTAAAAAACGAACTATATAGCAAGCTCAATACGATCACTGGGTTAAGCGCGGACATAAGGCAGGTATTCCAAGATAAAATTTCGAGCATAACTACATCGAATGTAGATACATCCATTAATCAGCTTAAACGCCTGGCAGCAGAAACTCGCATCGAGCAGAAGGAATCTCCAAAAATAGCAGCCAGATCGCCTTTAGAAACAATGAAGAGCAGCGCAAAAGCTGTGGTAGAGAAGAAAGACCAAATACAGTTTGCTGCATTTCAAGGCCTTTTAGGCAAGCTGTCAGCACCAAATTGCATGAAAGCTGATGATGTGGACAAGCTGTCGAAGATTCTTCAAGAAAATTTCCCTAAACTCAACGAGTCACAAAAAGAGTCTCTCAAAGCACACTTGGAACAAAAAATAGGCCATATTCAAAATAAAGCTGCAAACGGTGAGTCGATTGATAATGACCTCAAAGGAATCATCAGCTTTGTAGAGCACAATGTGTTGAGAACAAACATGCCATGGGGGGGAGGAGTTTCGTTGTTTGCTCATATTCCTTCGCTAAATAAAGAATTTTTCGCATCCTGTGCAAAGACCCCGGAAAACCATCCAGAGTGGTGCTATTTTCTTGGTCAGGCACAAACAGTTTTTCCTCACGCAAGCGAACAAGAAATCAAAGCAGTTTTTGCAAAATTGATGGACGGCGCTGCATATGAAATGGAGAGCATCCAGCACTCTGACACAGCTCCAGCCACAACAATACGCGAAATAACAGGCGAGTCTAGAAACAAAGGAATTGACAGTCCTTTGCATGAAGGAGCTACACTCTTTATACGAGAGCAAGCCTCTGCTGATACGAAAAAACCTGACGCTGCCGACCCTGAATTTATGTCGCGCTATGAGGAATCCTCAAGCCCTGAAGACGTTTCTTTTTCTCAAACAAAAAGCTCTCAGGTCTATGCGAGCGCAAGACAAGCACTCTTTAATCGTCTCTCCAATCCCTATTATAAAGAAGCCTTCATGTTGCTGCAAAAGCTTGACACCAACAATGAAATGTTTCTTGATCATCGCCCTGGATTTAACGACAAAACAGCTTCTCTTTGGAGCGGAGGCTTTGCGATTAGCGAGCATGCAAGCAAAGAACATCGCGTTCTAGAAATGACAAAACTTGGAAATCTTTTTAATGGCTTTGAACAACATACAGACCATCTTAAAATCCAGTTTCCTCTCTGGTACCAACTTTCGGCTGGATTTGTAGAAGCGGAGATGAAAAGGCAGATTGCAGAAGGTAAAGAGCCTACCCTCTTTTACCACTTCAGAACTGCAGACCCACTGACGGTGGGAACCCTTGTTGAGTCGACCACTATGATGTATAACGTGCTTTCTCGCGGCAAAGAACTCTCTCTCACCCTGGTGCCTATGTTTACATCTGGCGGCATGCCCAAAAAAGGCACCGAAATTACAGTGAAGGCAAATCGATCAAATTTTGATAAAGAGCTCAAAGCTGGGATGGGAAAATACAGGGAGCAGATTCTTGCGATCAAAAATGGAGTGATCGATATCTATGACGCTATTATGAACGATCCGAAGTTGTGCGCTGATTCTCGCCTTGTAGAGCTATCCAAATCTCTTCCTGAGCCAACAGAAGCTGAAATAAAGGCAGAACTGCAACGACTGGGAAGAGGAGACGATGCGGCTGTTCCTTTGACAGATAAGGAGCTGATGATTCTCAAGATATCAAAAGGATATGACAAATCGGCTCTTGCTACAGCACTTCAAAATCTTGAGAAAGGCCCAATGGCAGCAGATCCCCGAGTGGTGGCATGTAGGCAAAAAATGAATGCTTATATCGATAATAGATGGTCTATTGATGAGTTGGCAGATACTGACAAGATCGGAAAAGCAAAAGCTGCAGCGAAAAAAATCGCAAAGGAAAAATCCTAAGAACTCAGGTTAAGAGGATGTTTACAAAATCCCCTAAGAAGGTTCTTTACTCGTAGTTTCTGCGATTATTTTTTGCAGTGATAGACATACACGGGAGGCAGATTTTTCCAAATGGGAGTAGATCTCGACACGTTGGAAAATCGGCCTTTCAAGAGCTTGCGAAAACGACGCCCTGCTGGCAAAAACCCTGAAAATGTATAGGTGACAGCCAGAAACTCTCCCCCCGGAGGCAAAACATCTAAAACCGCTTCCAGAATGCGCTTTTGAAGATCTTCATCAAACAATGTCCATGGCAAAGTAGAGATGATGCAATCGCATGTCTCCCGGCCATGTTTGTTGAGATACATTTTTACGTTCTCTGCGGTATCGTGATAGACATTCGCCTGTGGACAGGTTTTGCGAGTTTCCTGAACGAAATGATCGTTTAGTTCAAGAGCCAAAAGAAGAGCTCCCGGCGAGAGGCTTTCGAGAAGGTGTTTTGTAATGACGCCCGTGCCGGATCCGAGCTCTACGACAGTCTTTGAGTTGGCTAAATTGGCACGTTTACTAAGAGCTTTTGCCACTTCTTCAGAGCAAGAAGAGACAGCTCCTGTCTTTGAAATATTTCTAATAAAATGGTCCACAAATCGCCTCCAAGCCCTATCCATCTTCTGCGACAGAAGATCATAATACGAGCCCTCACAAAAGGCAACAACTTATACCCGTTTTAGTTAAAATTCACGTTTGTGTTATCCTTTTACTCTATGGAAACTATTGAATGGAATGATTTTGAAAGGGTTGCGCTACTTGTTGGAACGGTTGTACAGGTAGAGGATTTTCCGGAAGCTCGCAAACCCGCCTATAAGCTTACTATCGACCTTGGTCCAGAAATAGGGATTAAAAAATCAAGCGCTCAGATCACTAAGCTTTACTCCAAAGAAGATCTGGTAGGCAAACAGGTATTTTGCGTCGTCAACTTCAAGCCTAAAAAGATTGGCCCTTTTATTTCTGAAGTCTTGACAACAGGGTTGGTTGTTGGGGATGAGGTAGTTCTGGCAGTGCCAGAAAGAAAAGTCCCCAATGGAAGTAAACTTGCATAAAATTGATAGTTAAAAATGCGGAATATCCCTAAATTAGTTTTACCAATAATTAATGAGGTGTATATGCATAAAACAAGTAAACTATTACTTGCCGTATATGTTCTTTTCGCTTTTGTCCTCCCTTGTCATGCACAAGAGCCCGAAAGAGTTGTCTATGGAGCCAAGCTTTCTCCCTATGTATTCAAAGTCCTTGTGGCCATGGAAGAAAAGGCTCTTGACTATACAAACGAGGAAGTGCTGTCAGTCGCTGCAGCCAAAGCAAGAAAAGAGCAGCCATCGGCAGAGTTAATCAAGGCAAGTCCGCTTGGAAAAATTCCTGCCTATAGAGAGGGGGAATGGACGATGGCAGATTCTGCAGTAATTACGGCCTATCTTGATAAACAGTACCCTCAGCATCCACTCTATCCTTCTGATCCAAAGATGCTAGCGAACACTCTTTGGTTTGAAAAATATGGTGACGAAGTGATGTCGGCCATTATTCGTGTAAAAATCTTTGCAGAACGAGTGGCAAAACCAAAGCTGTTTGGCACACCTACCAATGAGGCGACGGTTCAAAATGCCATTAACGATGATCTCCCTCCGATTTTTTCCTATCTTGAAAAAGCCTTAGAAGGAAAAGAATGGATCTGCGGCGAGCAATTTACTGCAGCAGACATTGCGATTGGCGCTCAGCTGCGTTCATTAAAGATGAGCGATGTGTCGATTTCATCAGAAAAATACCCAAATCTTGCACGTTATAACGAAAGACTGCTCGCAAGAGCCTCTTTTAAAAAGTTGATGCAATAAGTTGCTCCTCTCCCCGCATCTCGATAGAACCGGTGCGGGGGCCTCAAAACAAACAAAACATCCTCTAAGATCCTTCGTCTGTGCAAAGTCTCTTGCTTCCAATGAGAAGCTTCTGCTGAAAAGAATGCTCTCTACTATTTGCTCAGGCATGTGCTATGACCCTTTGATACTCCAAATTGGGTTATAACAAGCCAGACAATGTTGTATTTGTCAGCAATCACTACTATCCGGATGGACATTTCTACCCCCTTCACCTTCAGCATCCTCTTTCCTTGACAAGATTCAATATAAATCTATATGAATGTCTTAGTTTCAAACACATTGCTTAAAAATAGGAGCAAATGATGAAGACACACCTAAAAGCTATTATCGGATCGTTTTTGTTGCTTTCAACTCTTTCACAAAGTTCTGCAGAGGCAAAGCAGAGACATAAAAAAAAGCATGCCGCAGAAGTGTCCCATTCCAGCAGCAGTGAGAGTTGTAGCAAATGCGGACTGCCTGTAGTTGCCGCCTCAGCAAGCACTGATTTTGAGACATATGGACCTCAGGCATTTACCTCTTTTGGTCCAATTGTTTTTCTCGACAACCTTTTTGCCCCTATAGAGATCAAGCATCCCTCATCAGGAAATCCTGCTCATTTTCGAATTCTTAAAACCGGAGTCTATCTTATTGAATGGGATA
>CAYOTQ010000144.1:0-5171 GCA_964406915.1 uncultured bacterium | reverse complement strand
AAAAGTTTAACAAAACAGCCATTTTTCAATGTGGAAAAAAGAACATAGAGTATAAAATTTCGGACATGACAAAAAAATCATCCAAAAAAGAATCGACCGAAAAAGAACAGACTAAGCAGAAAAGCTCTAAGCAAGAGCGCTTATTCCAGAATTTACTCAAAGTCACCTATGAGTACATAAAAGGCAAACACTACTCGCCTCAAACAAAAGATACACTGATTGAACGACTGCGAATTCATCCAGAGCACCTGGCTGTTTTTGAACATGTGCTCACGCAATTAAAAGAAAGCGGCAAAGTCCACGAAGCAGAAATGCGCATTTTACCTCGATCCGAAGAGACAAAAAAAGCCTCAAACATAATCCAAGGGCCTCTTACAGTGCATCCTCGAGGATTTGGGTTTGTACAATCCCCAGACCCTAATCAGCCAGACATATTTATCCCAAAACCCTTCATGAATGACGCTATCGACGGCGACGTTGTCGAAGTGCTTGTAAACACAGACAATGTATCTGAAAAAGGTCCTGAAGGTAAAGTTCTCAGCATTGTATCACGCAAGCGCAAACAGCTTGTAGGAACAATCTGGGCCGTCAAAAATGGCGATTCCATGGCGTTCTGTCAGCTTCTTGGAGAAAAGCATCAGGTGATCGTCAAGGCAGAACACAAAAAGCAGACAGTTCCTCTTGTAATTGGTGATAGAGTCCTACTCGATGTAGTCGAATGGGGATCAAAAGAAAAAAGTACAATCACCACCATTGCACAAAAGATTGGCCATATCTCCGACCCCTCTACTGATATTCCTGCAGCTGTCGTAGAAAGTGAGCTGCGTACAGAGTTTCCCGCCGAAGCGCGAAAAGAAGCCCTCAATTTTGGCACTCGCGTCCGCGCAAGCGATCTTGAAGGAAGAGAGGATTTGCGTTCATTAGTCTGCTACACCATCGACCCTGATACTGCCAAGGACTACGACGATGCTATTTCTTTAACCCATACTGACGAAGGCTATTGCCTCGGCGTACATATCGCCGATGTTTCCCACTATGTACAGGCAGACTCTGCGCTTGATCGCGAAGCACAGATCCGCTGCAACTCTACCTATTTTCCCGGCAAATGTATTCCCATGCTCCCATCAGAGCTGTCTGACAACCTCTGCTCTCTTCGAGAAGGAGTACTCAGACTCACTGTCTCTGTCTTCATTAACCTGGATAAAGAAGGACAAACGACAGGCTGGCGCATAGCACGAACGTTCATCAAGAGCCATAAACGATTTACTTACAAGCAAGTCAAGAAAATCCTCGATGGCAAGGTCAAAAGTAAATACCTCGCTCTCCTTCAAGAGATGCAGCATGTCTGCCACCTGCTGAAGAAAAAGAGATCCGAACGAGGAAGCGTTCAGCTCTATATGCCAGAGCTGATTGTACGAGTAGACGAGCAGGGCGCGCCGCTCAACACTGAACTTGTCGAATATGACATCACCCATCAGATGGTAGAAGAGTTCATGCTCAAGGCTAATGAAATAGTGGCGCAGCATCTGACGAAACAGGGGAAAAATGCGGGATTTCGAGTCCATGAAGAGCCTGCAAAAGAGAGTCTACGCGAATTTTCAGCTCTTGCCAAAGCCTTTGGTTTTCATCTCCCAGAAGATCCAACTCCTCAAGATATTCAAGCACTTTTTGCAGATATGGAAGAAGGCCCAACAGGACAGTATCTTGCAACCTGTTACATCCGCAGCATGCGCCTTGCTTGCTACTCTCCAGACAACATCGGCCATTATGGCCTGAGCCTTGAATATTACTGTCACTTTACAAGTCCTATTCGCCGCTATGTCGACACCATCATTCATCGACTACTTTTTGAAGACAATATAGAACGAGAAAAGCTTATCAGCATTTGCAAAACAGCTTCTGAAAGAGAGCGTATTTCTGCAAAGGCAGAAGGCGGCGTCGTTTTTATGAAAAAACTACGACTTCTCGACCAGCTCTGCAGCAAACATAAATACAGACAGTTTGAGGCTGTCGTGACGCGGATCAAACCATTTGGTATTTACTTTGACGTACTGGAGCTTATGCTTGAAGGCTTTTTGCATGTCTCCGAGCTCGAAGATGACTTTTTTGAATTTCGTGAACAGGAGATGATGCTCTTGGGCCGCTATCAAGGCCTCAGATATAAAGCGGGGGACCGTCTCTATGTCATGATGAAGCATGTAGACCTGATTCAAAGAGAGTGCTCTTGGCAACTTGTGAACCACCAGGGCTTTGCGCCATTCACGGAAGGTGAGGCGATACTTGAACAAGAGCAGAAAGAAAAGCCAACGCCCATGCATCGGCCGCCACGCAACTCCAAGCCTTTTTTCTCGAAAAAAGGCAGATCGCGGTCGCGTAAACGAAGATAAGAGAAAATAGTTATAGAAAAAATATTTATAAGGGAGAATAGCTATATTGCAGCGGGCACGAGCCACGACTGACCAATTTGCAAAGAACGAAAACGGCTCTCATCGACCCCGTGTTTCTCCCTAGCCTGTATAAATGCCTCAAGAGGGTCTTCATAACTTTCATCTGCAAGGCGAAATGTCGCAAAGTGCATCGGGACGCCATACGAAGCCCCAAGAAATTCGTACGCGCGAACAGCATCTTCTGGGTTCAAGTGGACATACTGCATGAACCAGCGCGGCTCATCACTCCCACTAGGAAGCATAGCCAGGCGAAAACGACCAAATGTCTCTTTTGCTTGGGAAAAGAGAGCTGGCTCAAATCCGGTATCCCCGGCAAAATAGATATTACCCCCTCCAGTAGCTATGACAAAAGCCCCCCACAGCGCCTTATTGATATCAAATACCCCTCGCGCCGACCAATGCTGCGCCGGCAGCAGGTGAATCTCTATGCTTTCTGACACTCTATAGGACTGCTGCCAATCAAGTGTCTGCACATGAATAGAGGGATCGTAGGCATGAATAATCGCGTCGTTTCCTAAAGGAGCAATCACCCGGCAGTTATCTTTCTGACATATGCGAGAGAGCGTCTCGAGATTTAGATGGTCATAATGATTGTGGCTGATGAGCACCAGATCAATTTTTGGAAGATTTTCAAATGCAATCCCTGGCTTTGCCACGCGCTTGATAGAAAAATAGGACAAATTCGTCAACGCTTCAGTCCAGACAGGGTCTGTCACAATATTTATGCCTTGGGTTTGGATAAGAAGCGTGGCATGCCCGACAAAAGAGATACGAAGCTCGGATCCCAATACTTGAGCCGGTGGAGTATCAAAAAAGCGATTTTCCAGACTTTTTGGCCACAATTTTGGCTTTGCTCCACACTTCCATTTCAGGACTCTCATCCAAGAATGTCGAAAGGGATTCCACGGATTATAAAAGCGAGAGCCCGTAAAGTGAGCAGTCTTTGGTCCTTGATAATATGCAGGCATAGATCCCTCAATTATAATGCTTGTATTCTTATGGGTGAAAATTTATTGAGAAGGTAAATATTTTTCAATGTAATGAGGTGGATCATGCTAAGCCGTATCTTCGTCTTTTGTGCTGTGCTGTTTTCTCAATGGACGAATATGAGCGCGAACGAAATTATTTGGGAAGGAGAGGTCAATGCAGACGGCGTCCCTACTAAACCTATACACCTAGTGATACATAAACGCTATCAGATCACGGCAACAAAGAGCATTAACCTTGGCAAGTGGATACAAGAAGGTGAAAAGCTGGCCAATGACGCTTGTTATCTGTTTAATCCTGAAGGAAAAGCCATGGATAGAAGCGAGTCCTTGAAAAATAACCAAGATATTTCCGTATGGGATGGAAAATATCATGCCGATCATATCTATCAGTCACAGCCATTTGAAGCGACGCAAAATCGTCTCTTTTTTTGGATCAATGACAGTGACTACGACGACAACAGCGGCTCTTTGCATGTAACCGTTACGAGACTTGAATAAACTGAGTTTTGGATAGACGTAAAGAATTGATTTTATTATATTCTATTTAAAAACGGTATATGAAAAAGCACTTCGTTACAGGCCTTGTTGTTCTATTGCCCCTTGCCCTCACCTTTTGGATCGTGACATTCGTGATTGGCTTGCTCACAGACCCATTTGTCGGGATTGCTGAAGTACTCCTTACAAACCTAGCTGTACAGAGACCTGAAGTGATTGAATATGGCAGTAAGTTGCTCGCGCTTGTATTTCTTCTATTGTTAATCATTGGTATTGGAGCGATTGGTCGTTATTTCTTCTTCAAATACCTGATGAAGCTCTCAGATGCGATCTTACACCGGATTCCGCTCATCAGCACCGTGTATAAAACATCACAAGAATTTATTCATACCGTCATGACAGGCTCTAACCAGTCATTCAAGCAGGTAGTCCTGGTTCCGTTTCCCCATGCCAACGCATGGTGCATAGGACTCGTCACGCGCGATGATTTTGAAATTGATGGTCGTCTGGCAGTCTTTGTGCCGACAACGCCAAATCCTACCTCTGGATTTCTCGTCATGTACAAAAAGGAAGAGATGCGCCACGTGGACATGAAAGTAGAAGAAGCGCTGCGCTATGTTCTTTCATGCGGCGTTCTTCTGTCTCCTGCCCAAAAAAATAGCCAGCCGCCATTTCGAACTCTCGCGCAGACACCTCCAGTACAAGTATGAAAAGAAGTTTCATGACAGGCCTTGCGATTTTGCTGCCAGTGATCATTACCTATCAAATTATCATCTTCACTGTAGGCTTCATCACTGTTCCATTTGAAAAAATTGCCATCTTGATCCTGCAGAGCCTCTCACTTACCTATAACTCCCAGTTTACAGAATTTTTGTGTCATCTACTGATTCTGATTGTCCTATTTGCAGGAGTAATTGGTATAGGAATCATCACCAGATGGGTGGCTGGCAGATCGTTGATCTGCCTTGCGGACCGATTGATCCAACGCATTCCAATTATCAGCCGTGTCTACAAGACTTGCAAAGATTTTACCGAAGCGCTGTTCTCTCAACAGGCCAATGCTTTTCAAAAGGTAGTCCTCGTGCCTCATCCTGCCGATGGCCAGCTTGCCATTGGCTTTCTTACAAATGAATCTACCTATACTCTTCTTCCAGAGCTTGGCGAAGAGATGGTCTCAGTGCTTATCCCTTGCACACCCAATACTACAACTGGATTTTTATGCGCCTTGCCAAAGCAGGCC
>CAYOTQ010000143.1:3381-5192 GCA_964406915.1 uncultured bacterium | reverse complement strand
GCGTGCACCCTCTTATCCTTTTCGAAATTCACCTCTACATAAGAGGAAAAATCTTTTCCAAATAGGTTGACCAGCCATGATTTCCCCACTTGGCGAGCTCCTCTAATCAATAAAGGAACGCGAATCGGGTCCTTACGCCAATTTTTCAAAAACTCTAGATGATCCCTTCGCATAGTCCACCTTTTTTCTCATTTTAGAGAAAATAGGGGGGATAAATCAAGCGATTTTAGAGAAAACATGGGGATAAAATTCACAATTTTAGGAAAATTCTTGTAGTGGTTTTGTGTAGTGTTTTAAACAAGATGGATTTGAGGTCTTTTCAAAATTGAGAGAGCTAGACAACTGTTATATGAGAATGGATATATCCCAAAAATGCTGAGCAAAAGTCGGCTTAATCGTCGTATACATGCCATTTCAGATCGGGTGTGGGAGGGCTTTGATCAGTTTTGCGCACAAGCTTACACATCATGCAGAACTTGATCGCGACTTTCTTGTCGATAGCTTTCCTATCTCTGTCTGTCGCAATGGTTCCTGTAAGGATGACTATCGCGCCTGGCTGTGAACACGATCTGGTGGCTTTGAAAGTTCTTAACCCTGCTACACTGCCTTCTGGAAGCACAATCTATTGTGATGCACCTACAACGATTACGCGTATGAGGACTCTCTTGAAAAAGAAGGGGTTAAACTCATTGCAGATAGAAGGACCAATTCGTGTAGACCTCATGAGCTCTACAACTCCATCAATCTTATGAAACATCGCAAAACAATTGAAACGGTCTTTAGCTGGATCAACGGCCTATTCCCAAAAACGATACACACAGTCGTAAGTCGAGGTTTTGAATTAAAAGTAATCAGATTTGTTTTAGCTGCAGCAATAAGTTTTTGTAGCGGTTAGTAATACGCAACTTGGGTTAATATACTCTTCAGTGTTATTGTGTATATATATAATCACAGAGGTATGGACCAAGCATTGTAACGGCTTTTACATTTGGAAATTTCTTCAAACAGTGCCTTTCCAAGGGTTCCCCATCACAGCTAATCATCGACACTTTTTTTACAGATGAATAGGTAGTTGGCTCGTTTAAGAACATGCTCAGCTTGTTGATCGTTGCTGGATTCGGACAGATAACCGTAATTTCTTCCACATTTGGACAAATGGCTATAAGGGACAGATGTCTTCCCATTGGTCGATGTTGAAGTTGTCCTCCAATCATGAGTTTTTTTACCTCTGGCAGTAAGGACGTGTTATTAAAAGACATTTGTGGCTCTTCTGTACGCATGGAGCCATAAATGGAGAGTTCTTCTATACCAGAATTGAGCTGCAAAAATTGCTGAACATCAGAGATTCCAAGTTTTGGACAATTTTCAATAAAAATCTTTTTTAAGGATGGCACTTGTGTGCCGGGCAACTTGATATTGCAAATGTGTGGACAGTTTTGCATATGGATCGTTTCTAAAGCAGGAAAAAGCTTAATCAATGCTGAAAGCTCGGAGGTGAAGTGATTGCTGACGGATTTAATATAGAGGATCTTTACGCTCTTAGATTGAGGAATATTGAGCGTAGCCAGACCCTCGAGTTTCAACTCATTGTGTGGAGCATCTGCTCCAAATTTGATTGTCTTCACATTAGGACATAGCGGCAAAAGCGTTTGCATCTGCGACGGAATTTGATCCAAGTTCTGACCCATCGTTATCCTCTTATATACCACCCACTCAATCGTGCTGACACAGTGCATCACAGGGTTTTCCTGAAGCTCGCGCGCTTCAGGCACGCCAGTGGAATAGATCTGCACGTGAAGGGGAATTGCTTT
>CAYOTQ010000143.1:0-3371 GCA_964406915.1 uncultured bacterium | reverse complement strand
TACGAAATCAATCCTGGTGGTAACGGGAAAGGTTGTCTGTGGAGTTGATTCGAAAATAGCTTTGAGTCGATCATTCGTTGGCTTTCCACCAACATGTCGCTTTTTAAAAAATTTATTGAGATATTTTGAGATACGACACTCAGACAGAAAAGAGATGTGAGAATAAGCTTTGCATGTTTCGGTAAAACTTAGCCTTGATCGTTCATCTAAAAAATTCAGCGTGTATTGCAATACATCTGCTGGTAAGATACAAATCTGATTTGTCATAAAAAACTCCTTGCGGCGCTATTTTGGTATATAGAAAAGTAATTTTAATTATTATGAAATTAAAATAAAATGTAGTTTAATCTAAGTTACGTATTAATAACAAGAATAAAAATTTGATTTTTATATTAAACAAAAAGGTTTCTTGCTCCTAAAATTTTTGTTCCAACAAAAAACACCAGGAGAGGAAACCATGAATGACTAAATCATTGCCATCTACTGCATCTGTGACGACTACCTCCGGGCGCTAGGACATACCGATTGTGTTACCTCACGAAGATAATCTTGCGATATGTTAATTTCAGTCGGTTTGTCGAGAATTATTTTTAGTTTGTTAATTCCAGCCCCTTGGGCTGGTAGACACGCAGGGTGTGGTAGTGAGAAAAATGCCAGCCGTCTGCAAGAGAGCCGGGCTCAAGGCCCGAGCTGTTATAACTATGGCCGATGACATAAGGATCGGGGCCGGAGACGACGAAGTTGGGTGCTGATTCGATGTAGTTACCGGAGATTACATTGACAGAGTTGTTGACGATAGAGGAGGGAAGAACTGTCAGGTTGACGAGGGAAGGAGGGGTTGTCTCGAGTGGCGTAGGTTCGTCGTCAAAGAAGTGCGACAAGGCATAATAGAGCTGCTTGGTCGACTTGTCCTACAAGGCCGCTGAGAGTTGGCATATTAGAAGTGTCATTTTTAACACGCTACTCAGAATGTGGCATAGAAAAATTGTTCTGAATAAATACTTTATTCAGTTAACTTATGAGTGGTTTTTCAGCACACCAGCTTGAATTTCCTACTCATAACAACGTAAAGCTTCTCAGAGCATAACCCGAGGATGCAAAATTAATATAGATCTTATATTCTATCTGACACTCAAACCCGTCTGATACTTAAACAAGGTTTAATAAAATGACAAGTAAAGATATTCAAACATGTAAATCATCATTTCATATTCTTACAACATACCCAGAACGTGAGCTTTATATTAATGAAGAGCTGAGAATTAGTACTGAGCGCCGAGTTACTGATAGTAAAATCGTACAGCTTGTTACAAAACTTCTAGAACCTTTTCTCGAGCGTCTTGATGGTGATCCTGCTCTACAAGAGTTGAGTCAGTTCAAAATAGACGTGCATCAATTTATTTATAAATCGAAAGAAACAGTGCTTTTTGGTGAAAAAGATAGGTTGCTACATGAAACCCATGAAGCTCAATTTTTACTTCAGCTATGTTCTCTCCTTGAAGAAAAACAGAAATTTCTTGCTGAAGTAGAAAAAACACGCCTTTCCTCGAAAAACTTTTCTTCCGAAGTAAAAACGATTCTTGATAAACAAGCTGATACAATTTCAGACGACGAAATTTTATGTCTCTATAATGTAAAGCAACTGATGTATTTAGAGAAAATGTTCATGAGTGACTTCTCCAAATATTGGGGTGCATTAAGAGATCAGCAAGCTATCCGTTTTAGTTTACCTTCTCACGTATTTCACTCCATAGAAGGACCTCAGTTTACCTGCGGGATACATATAGAGTCATTACTAGGTAGCATTGAAGACCTCTCTATTGTTCTCAAGATAAGTGATGCTTTTGAAATTAAACAAGAAAAAAAACTTTTAAGCAAAATAAAACCTTTAGTTGCAGAAATGCTCGACACTTCATCAAAAAAAATACTTACAAGCTTTAGTCTCATAGAATTTAATGAATTAATTTCTAAGGAAAAGGAATTATATCATCCCATGGATTGTAGTTTTCAAATATATAAGTCCCTAGTAAGTAGTCATTATAGTCAAAAACCACAAAGTTGTTTACTTCAACACTATGCAGATAGAGCATACGCCGAGTGTATTAAAAATATAAATGATAAGTTAATCGAACTGCAAAAAGAGTTCTCTGACAAGGAGTGTTCAGCAGAAGTTTATTTGTTTTATGAAAAAAAGATATCTCTACTATATAAGACTGCTTTACAACTCATTGCAAAACAACTTGAACGCTCTGAACAAGATCTTCAGCTCTATCAAACAATAGAACAAAAAGTGCAAAATTGGCTCGATTGGTGGGTGCAAACTGCAAACACTTCAAAGACAAAAAAAAGATTATTTGCAAGCTCTCTTAGCAGAATAAAAATTTCAAGAAGCACGCAAACCGGTGTGAAAACCGATATTTATATTGAAAATATCACCTTCGCAGATTTTCAAAAGTTAGTTCGAGATGTAAAAGAACATGCAACACCTACTCCTACGAGAGTAAGCAAAATGGTCGACAAATGCAAAAGCGAGATAACCTCATTGGAAAGTTCTTTTCAAGCCTTATCAATTTCACCACAGGTAAAAGAAAAGCCAAAAAATACTACCACTTTTTCGTATCACAGGCGTGTTTCACGGTGGTGGCAAGAAGCAGAAAGTATTTTCCTAAACGACTCTAAATACAATAGTACTCTTTATACAGAAACAGCCAAAAAATGGATTATTGCACAGCATAGTTTTTCACAAGCAGCAGATCACATTGTGAAAAGTGAAGGACTTCGGTACGAAAATCAATGTGTAGCTGCAGGTGAAATGGAGATTAACGGAGAAAAAAAACGAGGGCTTTTTACTTTCGCCTTCACAGAAAATGGAGTGTGTTTTCACCGATATTTTACGGAAAAGACAACAGATGAAATTATTCAGGGATACGTAAAACAAAAATTTTATGACCTTGATTTTCCAGTTCTCACTACTGAAGACAAAACACAAGGAAAGCAATTAATACCTGAAGATTTGCAAGATTGTATTGAGATACTACCGCATGTTGTTACTATAATTGACAAAAGAAATGAAGCTATTTTGCGAATTTGCCGCGCTACAAAATAAATTTAAAAAATAGACTCATAATTTCCTTAAAAATAATTAATGTTTTGATATATAGAACGGCCTTGCAGCGTGAGTCTCTTTAGAGGCGTTGTGTGAATTGAATATTTTACTTTGTGATATAGACAAAAAAATTGTAAGCTCCTCTGCTTCTAACACAAAAGGCAGCTTACAATGTCCCAATACAAGGTACGGAACTGGCCTCAGTGTAATCAATCACTCATTAATCGTGGCAATCTTTTCTTTTGGATAGACCAAAAGGCTATCA
>CAYOTQ010000142.1:0-5200 GCA_964406915.1 uncultured bacterium | reverse complement strand
GGCGTCTGTATTTGCTGGGTCGCGTTGCACAAGTACGTTTCCTAAATGACGATCGGTGTTGAAGAGAATAATATCTATAAGAAATTTTGAAAATTCCGCTGTCGGGATTGCCTCACATTCGTGAGGAAGAAGTGCTGAGAGCGGCACGCAATTCGGAACAAATTCTTGAGCAGAGGCAAGCACTTGAGGACTTTTGTTAGCAGGAGTGAACATTGTGAAGAATGTCTCGAGTGCGGAGGCACATTTTTGTTCTTTGTAGGCCAGTTTTGCAAGGCTTAAAATAGTCGACGTTGAGGCATTGATCCAAGCGAGTGTTTCAGGATGGCTGCCAAATTTTTTTACTAATTTTTCTTTAGCGGTCTGTTTTGTCAGCCCCTTTTCTGTTCGGCAGAACTCAAGCAATACCTGCTGCTGTTCGTCAGGCAATCCAATCGCCTTCATCTTATGTAAAAGAGAAGAGGTGGTTTCAAAAAATATTTTGCTCGAAAATTCTTTAGGTGTATGGCTCTGTTCAATCAGGGGTAATAGATGCTCAAACGTATGCTGTATCTGCTGCTCTTTCAATGTTTTTTTTGCTTTTTCTAAGCGGGCTGCATCTCCAAAGAGACGATGCGACATCTTTTGCGTGTGAGTAGGGGGAATGCCGAAGTCTAGATCGAGGGATTGCTGCAGAAAGAAGGCGATATGTTCGCGAATCACTGATTCACCTGGAAGAATACCCAATCGTGCGGGACTTTTTTCAGTGGGGCAGTGGACGGCTCCTGCTTCTTGAGTGGCAGGCTTAACAATGAGTTTTGGTTCTCTGTTGCTATTGAAGACAATGTAGCTTCCCGAGACACAATTATTCCAATTGTTCTCTGGAAACAGCGAGAGCCGCTCTTTGAGGGGGGTCTGCTGTTTTTCTGATTTTAAAAGAGACGCTCCACAGGATGAAAGGGTAACAGAAAAATGAGAATTGATTTCTTTTTGATGTGCAGGCAGAGCGCTTTCTTCGGGGAAGAGGGTTTTGCAAATCGCTGGAAATACACGAGGCGTTCTATTCCATAATTTTGACAGCTTTGGAGAGAGTCCGGTATGATTAGAGCTTGATGGCGCGAGAGGTCTGTCCCGGTATTTTTCCGGCGAGCTCGTTGCAGAGGTAGGGGCGCTTGCTGACATATTAACCTATAATTTTTCAAAAAATTATATCAGATAATCTCTTTGTTGTCGAGTGCTTCCCGGTCGGCACGATCTGCAAGGATTTGTAAATTTTTGCTTGCTATTTTCTCTTTCGTATGACAAAATATCTTTTATGAATACACAACAAGTTGCTTTTCTTTCTTTTCCTTGTGTTGATAGTCAGGCATTTTTGTCCTCAGGTATTCAGCTTTCTCTCTTCCTTCTGTGCCTGTAGGCACACGTACTATGCATAATTTCAATTTTTCATTTACTAACAAGAGTCAAAATTAGGAGTATTAAGAAGGATTTATATGACTTCCACTTCATCCCACATGCGAAAAATTTCGTGGACAATATGGGTGATCGCCTCTGTCTTTTATGCCTATCAGTATATTTTACGGGTCATGCCCAACATTATGCTGTCTGATATCATGACACAGTTTGGCATTGATGCAGCGACATTTGGACAATTTTCTGGGGTATACTATATTGGCTACTCCCTCATGCATTTGCCTCTCGGCATATTATTGGATCGTTATGGGCCAAAAAAGGTTCTCACAGGCTGCATATTGCTCTCTGTTGCTGGCCTTATGCCACTTCTTTTTGCCGATTACTGGCTCTATCCAATCATGGGTCGTTTGTTGATAGGCATTGGTTCTTCAGGAGCGATTTTGGGTGTATTCAAGATTATCCGGATGACGTTTAGTGAAGAGAGGTTTCCTCGGATGCTCAGCATTTCAGTAATGATTGGGTTGATTGGCGCCATTTATGGTGGAGGTCCGGTAAGTTACATGCATAGTCAGTTAGGATACCGGATGGTCATCGAGTTATTTGCAATAGGCGGAGTGATGCTTGCGCTTGCGACCTATTTGATCGTCCCTCAGCAGCAAAGCTCTGAGCAGGGGACAGTACTTTCTGGCATCAGAGAAGTGCTCTCCAATCGCCGCGTTGTCTTTTCTTGCCTATTTGCAGGATTGTTAGTAGGGGCGTTGGAGGGTTTTGCTGATGTGTGGGCAACTGCTTTTTTAAAGCAAGTATATGGGTTTGATGGAACCTTGTCTGCAAGTCTTCCCTCATTGATTTTTATTGGCATGTGTTTTGGAGCGCCCGTCCTTAGTCTTGTGGCAGAAAAAGCGGGTAGTTATTTGGCAACAATTGTGGGTGCTGGTGTCGTCATGACTCTTAGTTTTGTACTCATGCTTACTTTTGCGCTTTCATCAGAGGTGCTAAGTGGTATTTTTGTTCTCATAGGGGTGTGCTCAGCGTATCAGATTTTGGCAATTTATAAGGCCTCAACGTATGTAGCCGATAGCGTTGCTGGTTTGACGACAGCGGTTGCAAATATGATCATTATGATCTTTGGCTATGCTTTTCATACAGCCATTGGGACTGTGGTGAGTGCTATGGGCGGACCGGCGACATCGCTTGCTCTTGAATATGGGGTAGCTGTAATTCCTATGGCATCGCTTGTGGGAACGGCTGGTTTTGCCATACTGCTTGCTAAGGAGAAGCAGGATCAAAAGGCTGCTGCTACCGAATAAAATGTCATAACAGGCTGCTGCTCTCGGCAGCCTCTGTCAAAAAGTCACTGCTGCCTTCGCTTGCTGACACGACGTTATCCAAGAAAGACTCCTCAACTACCTCTAGACCTACAAAGCAATCCTCATTTTGTTGTATTTTGAAAATGATATCATCGATCATCATGCGCACTTTTTTTCGAAGAATTTCAGGGTGTGGCTGCCTGGCCATGAGAGTTTGTAAAAACTCCAATATTTCCCAGGGGTGTGTTGTGTGATCTATTTTCCCTAAAATTTCTAATATCCAGTGTTGTTTTGGAGAGAGAAGAAGAGCCTGTTGCCAGGCTTTGCTTTCACATTTCTTATCGCTGAGTTGACGGCAGACGAGTCCAAGAGAGACAAAAGTATAAAAGTATTGAGGGTTTGCTTGCGCGGCGCGCTCCAAATAGTACTTTGCATAATCATAAATATGTTCTATCCGAAAATACTCTCCCAGTGCAAATAGAGGGAAAAAATCGGCAGGGTTGCAAAAGATGGCTTGTTGAAAAAGAACTTCTGTTTTCGAAGTGACAGCAGAAGCGTGAACATGGATGGCGAAATTGTGTAAAGAGGCATGAGGACTTAAAGCTTGATACAAAAGAACTGCAGAAACATCCTCTGGCGTAGCCAAAGAGAGTCCAAAGACTGTTTTTTTGAAAATCCCGCCTATGGATACATAGATTTTATAGGCGTCTGCCGTTAGCCAATGGTCTTTTCGTAAAATCGATAAACGATCCTCTTCGGCTGTTGCTATATTCTGAAACCAATCAAGCCAATCGCTTGAAATGTCTCTATATGAGAGAGGATCTTCCTGGCAGTACAGTTTGCTAGCTTTCCGTTCAGGAGGCTCGTTGGGAATATTTCGCGCTATGACAGCGTCTATTTTTTTACAGTCCTTGATGAGATCTTCGCTGCTTGAGTGCAAGGAAGAAAAGTAATGAAGGCACTCTGAGAGAGAGCGACTGTCACGTGCTGTTAAAAGGTAGTAGTCGTTTTCGATTAGCTGAGCAATGAGAGAAATTTTTCTCTGAAGGTCGCCTGCGGGAGTTTGTCTGAATTTTTCCCAATGTTCTGCTGGGAAGCTGTCGCCAGGCCAACGCTGTAGTAATATAGTCTTCAGAGTCATTTTAGAATGCTATCAATTGAAGATGAAGTGTATTATAGGGATCTCCTTTTGAGCAATTAAATTTTTTTAAATCCATACAGGGAACTAGCTGGTCATTCAATATTGCTAATATGCGATTTTTCTGTTTTCTAAAGTATTGCAAGTTGAGGTCAAAGATTCTATAATTACGTGCTCATATGAGCAGAAAAATGGCGCTTCAATATCCCATCACCTGTGTTGAACATCCAACAGAAGACGACCATGGCGCGATATTCAATGGCATCAACGCTTTTGCATGCTCCCGGGGACTTACTGCTACTGCCGGAGGCTATTTCTTTGCTGCGTACGATGAAAAAAAGTCTCTTGTAGCTGCCATTTCTGGTTTTGATAACTTTGGGCCTGCTGAGATTGGGGGTCTATGGGTTCACGAGCGTTTGCGTGGCCAGGGATATGGGAGGGCATTAGTTCTCGAAGCAGAAAATTGGGGGCGTCTGAAGGGCTGTAGCTGCATGACTGTCTTTACTCTTAAAGAATGGCCTGCCTATGCGTGGTATCAGGCCCTTGGTTTTACTGTAGAGTTTGAGCGTGCTGGACATTCTCACAATATGACTGGTTGCTATCTTATTAAAAAATTATAATTGTCTTCTGAGTTATGGATATCAGAGAGAGATCCCAACAGATTGCAAGCCATCTGCAGGCTACAAGTGTGATCTGCTATGGCTCATATGCAACAAAAACAGGTGATCAGAAATCTGATATTGATCTGCTTGTGATTATGCCATCAGAGATCCCAGATAGCCATACACGCAAGCTCTGTTATGAAAGACTTGCTGATACGACGCTGTTGGAACTTGATAAATCTAGTGGAGGAGGCTGGGACAATTCTTGGTCGCCGGTCAACGATAAGCTGCTTATTGACAATCAAATTGTCGAAATTGGCTATAACACGACTTCATGGGTGTGTGAGGTAATTGATAACCTGATCAATAAGCACCTTACTAGTTTTTCAACGTTTCCTTTTAGACCATATACTTTTTTGGGCTTACTTGAGAGTTGTCTCATATTCTTTGATCGCCAAGATTTTGTACATTCATGTCGCTTGCGCATTCGTCCCATGCCTTCCGGGCTACAAAGAGCTATTCTTCAAGAGTTTTTCCCAATACTACAAGAAAGTGTGGAGGACATGGTTGATTGTTCAGAGCGTAATGTAGGCATTCTCTCTTACTTGTTTTTCCTGGAAAGGGCGATAGATGCAGCGATCCAAATCCTCTTTGTCATTAATCAGGTCTATGATCCCGCATCAAAACGTACTGAACACTATTTGCAGCAGCTCAAAATTATTCCTCCAAACTTTTTTCTCTTTCTCGATCAGCTGTTGCCT
>CAYOTQ010000141.1:0-5209 GCA_964406915.1 uncultured bacterium | reverse complement strand
CTTTGTGCTACCACATCCATATCTCTGGAACCTACCTCAAGTGCTTTGTCAGCTAGCGTTTCATCGTCGGACACTCTCTGATTCTGATCTTCTTGGCACAGCTTTGGATGAATTCCCGATCCACCTGCTACAAAGTACTTCCCATCTATCACCAACATCTTAACATGATTTTCTTCACTGTAGAGGCCTTTATTGAAAGACAAATCAAAGTGCCTGTCTGTAACCAAGCACTTGAATCGCTTGCCAAATTGCTGCTTTAAGCGAGCGAGCGTCTCGTGATTCGTCTGAGTCAGCAAATCTTTACTGACAAGGATATGTGTTTTGAATTCAGGCTTGCTCTGCATGCGCTCTTGAATCAGTTGCAGCACCTCTTCAAAATGTGAGCCTCCCGCAAAATTCCCTGACAATTCAATACTTTCCTCAGCTGCCTGAATCAGTCTCTTTTTCCATTCATAAGTCTCTTCAGCAGATTGTGTAAGTCGCACATCAGCCTCAAAATATTTCCCGACTTTATAAGGATTAGACGCGCTATATACCTCTGGCTGCCCTTCTTGTGGCAGTCTGCAGAAAAACTCATGCTTGCGCACCATCTTCACGATCATGTAGATACTGGCTCCTAGTGCACATACTGCCCCTGCTCCCATGACAGCAATAATACTCCCAGGCAATCCGCCAACAACCAACCCAATAACCGCCGCCGCCAGCACAATACTTGCCAACATGACAATTCTCTGTGCAAGCCGCTCCCATTGAAGCTGCTTTTGCTGCCTGGTTTTTTCACCAAATTCTGGATACTTAGCAGCACTTTGAAAAACAGGTTGCATCATCTTCCTTCCTTATTGTTGCAGAGCACGTTCTAGTGTTTGCGGAGTTACAATATGCGCCCCATGAAAGTGACTCAAAAAGCGTGCATTGCCCCCTTCCCATGTTGACATGCCTTTTTGGCGAAGCTCCTCTTCAGTCGCCTGTGTGGAATCCCCATGATAGCTGGAATGTAAAAATATCTTGTTTTTTGCAAGCGCATGCAGTTCCATCGAAATCAATCCGCCTGACTTGGTGATCGAGCGTGTGCTTCTGGCAATCATTGGAGCAATTTCTGCATCTGTTTGGAAGGAAAGTGGAACGATATTTAAATGAGGGGGAATTTCTCCTTTTGCTTTCGCCTCTTGTACAAGGTGATATATTTGATTAAACAGAGATTCATTATTTTGATTCCTTCCACAGCAGACGAAAAGATAGTGATCCGACGGAGCCTCTTTGTTTTTCGCCAGCTGAATTAATTTTCGAACATACTCTTTTGTTGCCTCAACACATGCCTGACCTCCCAGCATGAGGAATGTAACCTCATCTTCTTGTTTCACCGGAACGTGCAGCTGATTCCCCGCCTCTACTAGCTGATGTGCATTGTGCATACACTTTCGTATCTGCTCTTTCTCAGAGTCAGAGCCAATGCGTACACTTAATTGCTCGACAGGATCGTTTTTTGCAGCCATTGTTTCAAATGCCGGGCGAATCGGAAGCGCATCATAGACGACTTCATGATCTGCAAGCGACAGATGACACTGGTCACGCCAAAACTCTTCTTCTGTTTGCCCCTCACCTACAAGCGGCTTTGTTGTGATCAGCTGAAATATTTTTCGATCTTCGGCATCTAGCCTGCGAATAAAAGGCAAAAAGTTGACGGTATCGGTATTTGGCAGCTCCGTCATAACAAGAGAAACCTTTACGGGGGGCAGTTGAATGTGAAACAGATGGCGCACACAATTGACAGCACGCGCGGCCAACATGAGAGCCTTGAGGCCAATAGACTGTGTACTGACAACATGAGTGATATCATTGCAGAGCAAGGCACAGAAAATGCGTATAAATTGCCACGGAAGCAACACTGTATCTTGAACGTGTTGACCAAATACTGCCTGATTGACTGAAGAAATATCTTCGGCTGCAAGACGTGAATTAAAGTGGGCATTTCCTATCTGGCTGATGAACTTTCCCCAGATAAGCTCCATAGTTTCTTGCTCTATAATCTTTTGATCTGGGTACAAACGTCTGAGGTCCTGCTGAACTCGTGTGGCTGCTTGCAAATGTCCTGTTCCAGCGGCAAGAGTAAACACATAGGTGGTTCCAACATCTGCAACATTATTTATAAATTGCATACTAACTCCTCAATTGCTTAGCTATATTATATGCCACATTACTAATTTCCGTCAAATAATTTATTTAAAAAATAATTGATCATTATTATTATTTTTGTTACAATTGTTTACATAATATACGAGGTTTCTTATGTGTTGCTTCAATCTAACCACTCTTTTTCCTTGCTGCTACCAACCCGGGCCGACGGCAGAAGAGGTGGCGATGCGAGAGGAAAAGCAAGCAGTGGCAAAATGGGAAAAGAGCGGTCTTCCTGCCCAAATCTACCATGCCAATCCAGCAGAGGCAAAGCAGTTGCTAAACGGCCACCTTCACCACCTGATTGCATACTACGGCGATGAGGTGAAGGTTGGCACTGATGGTCACCTGGAAATTTTATCACAAGGGATCTACAAATCTGTTCCCTCTGTTCTTGAAGGGCTCGCATTTACAGCCATGAATTTTAAAGCAGAGAAAGATGGCACTGAATGGACCTACCTGCCAAAACAAGGCCTTGTGCCTTGGTCTATGACGGAATGGTCCGAGCTGAAATCGATGGCGCAATTGTCTCCTAAGCAGATGGCACATGTGCAGGCCCAAGCACAGAAGCTGATCGCGCCTAAGGCAACAGGAAAAACTGAGTATGTTCTCCAAATTGTCTCGTCATGGAAGGAACCTACATTTCAAAACATGGCGTGGCTTGCCTCTGGTGTTGATGAAACACTCACACAACCTTTGCATCCATGGATCCGTCTCATTACCCCTCAAGGCGAGGTGCTCAGCACAGGCTTCAATTGGGGGAAAACGATCTCCTATCAAAATGTGGCAGAAACTACAGAGGCACGTTTCCGCACGCCCGATCTGTATGAAGCAATCCAATCGTCGAGTCGTATTGTCACCAACATCGCTATCGATGAGGCGCAGTTTCAGATGATCAAGCAAACAGTCGAAAGGTATAATCAAAGAGGGATTGCCTTTAACTTCATTCGGCAAAACTGTACCACATTCATTGCCCATACGATGAGAAAGTTGGGTTTTGATGTGCCTCTCTATATGACACTTGGAGAGCTGTTTTGGAATTGCATGCCGAATTTTGTCAAAACATGCGTCAATGCTGTCAAAGGCCCTTACAAATTTGTGAAAAAAGCCTTTCATACAATTTTGTTTTATACAGCTCCAATTACCTACTTTATGTGGAAGACAGTGACGAAAGTCGTGAACATAATCGCTGAATTTTTCGCCACGATAAGTAAAAATATTCTTATTTTCATCCTGGGAGGAGATAAGGGAATAGGAGCGGCAGAAGTACAACAAGGTTATATCGAGCCAACAACGAACGAACCTTTAGAAGTGCCATACGACGGCTCTGTTCGCATGATTGACACGCTCAAAGATTTTTTCATTGATGGACACAATCAGATCTATGTACCTCGCAAGCTTATTGATTGGCAGATGAGGCAAAGTGCCACAACGGTGTGTGATGGGCGCGCTTATGGAAGGTTTGCTCACCAGTTTTAATTGAGGATCGTCCTCGGCGCGAATTGAACGCGCGACCTGTTGCTTAGGAGGCAACCGCTCTATCCACTGAGCTACGAGGACATAGAAGCAAAAAGCTGCGTTTTATATTGCCAGAAACCAGAGAAGATTGCTATTTTTGTTTTTTCTTCTTTTGTTTTCTTTCGGAGTATCCATGCAGCCTCAAGCAGACATCGGCCTCATTGGCCTTGCAGTGATGGGACAAAATCTTGTTCTCAATATGGCAGACAAAGGCTTTACCGTCGCCGTCTATAATCGTACCACCTCGAAAGTCGATGACTTCGTTGCAGGACCTGCTCAAGGAAAATCGATTCTAGCCACGCATTCCTTAGAGCAATTTTTCCAGACGCTCAAAAGACCGCGAAAAATTATGTTCATGGTCAAGGCAGGCGATGCCGTCGATGAGCTGATCGCTTTATGCCTGCCCTATATGCAGCCAGGCGATATTCTCATTGATGGAGGCAACAGCAACTTTGTAGACACCAACAGACGCACGCGTGCTCTGAAAGAAAAGGGTTTGCTCTTTTTGGGAGTCGGCATTTCCGGAGGAGAAGAGGGAGCAAGGCACGGCCCTTCCATCATGCCAGGAGGCGATGCAGCCGCTTGGCCATCGCTAAAGCCAATCTTTCAAGCGATTGCAGCAAAAGCAGATAATGATCCTTGCTGTGATTGGGTAGGAGAAGAGGGTGCCGGACACTACGTCAAAATGGTGCATAATGGCATTGAATATGGCGACATGCAGCTAATCTGCGAAGCCTATGACATTCTGTACAGAGGCCTTGGCCTCAAAGCAGAGGCCCTCAGCGATATTTTTGCTAAATGGAATAGAGGCCTCCTCGATAGTTACCTGATCGAAATCACTGCCCGCATCTTCCACACAAAAGACAGTGACGGCTTGCCGCTCGTAGATAAAATCCTGGATGTAGCAGGACAAAAGGGAACTGGCAAGTGGACCGCTATCAATGCATTGGATCTGGGGATGCCGCTTACTTTGATTGGCGAGGCTGTCTTTGCCCGTAATCTCTCCTCTCTACATCAAGAACGCTCCCAAGCTGCAAAACTGCTCGGCACACAAATTGCGAGCATTTCTCACGATCCGCAAGAATTTATCTCATGGCTTGAACAGGCGCTCTATGCTTCAAAGATTGTCAGCTATGCCCAAGGGTTTATGTTGATGAAAGAAGCTGCCAAGGAATATGGCTGGAAGCTTGATTTTGGCAAAGTGGCCCTCATGTGGCGCGGCGGCTGTATTATCCGAAGTGCCTTTTTAGGTAAAATCAAAGAAAGCTACGATCAAAATCCAAATCTTGAAAACCTGCTGCTAGCCCCCTATTTTGTCAAAGAGCTTGACAAAGCCCAAAAGGGATGGAGAATGGTGGTAGCCGCCGCTGCGCAGGCAGGCATTCCTCTGCCATGCTTGAGTTCAGCACTCTCGTTTTATGATGGTCTACGTAGCCCAAGACTACCTGCCAACTTGCTGCAAGCTCAGCGCGACTTTTTCGGCGCCCACGGCTTCGAGCGGATCGGCGAGCCGGGCGTG
>CAYOTQ010000140.1:0-5300 GCA_964406915.1 uncultured bacterium | reverse complement strand
CAGGTACGTGTGCCGATGATGCATCAACAGTCTACCCTTCGTCTTTTTCAAGATGCCAAGACCTCTGTTGTCTGGCTTGACTGCATCTCGCCAGAATCTACGACAGCTCATCTACAGGGTATCATCATTTTACCGGCCAATGGAGAGGGGATTTCCTCTCTTTATTCACAAGAAAATCTGGAATATTGGGAAAAAAACAGCTGCTATGAACGCGTACAGCTCGCTGTACCCCATTGCAAGCTCCAGCAAAAGAGTGATATGAAAGGGATTCTCCAACAGATGGGCATGAAAGAGGCTTTTACAGCAGCAGCTGACTTTTCTTTGATAGAACCGTCAAAATCATTGTTAATTGAAAAAATCCTTCACGAGGCTTTTATTGAGCTCGATGAGGCCGGCTTGACAGCTGGCGCTGCCACAAGCGTCATCATGGGGCTAACCAGCATTCGAGAAGATGATCGCCCAGTTAAAGTGGTGAGGTGCGATCGTCCATTTCTTTTTCTGGTACGTGAAGAGACCTCTGGGCTGATCATCTTTGCAAGCTATATCGCCAATCCCTCTTAGAGCCTGTCTTAGATTTGGTCATTCAGTATCTGCTGACGCACAGCCTTCATCTTTTGTACCATAAAATGAAGGTTGTGGACCGTCATTAATGAGTAACTCACAAGTTCCTTTGCCTTGAAGAGATGGTGCAAAAAGCCAAGGCTAAAGTTCTGGCACGTGCTGCAGGAGCACTCTCGGCAGAGAGGGCTTGTATTTGTTTTGTATTCTCCCTTTGTGACATTTATAGCTCCTTGGGCTGACAGCGCAATACCATGGCGCGCAAGCTTAGTTGGATAGGAACTATCAAACGTATCGATTCCTAAGGGAATACAACTATCTAGAGAAGAAAGATCGCCAATGCCAAGTAAATGTCTGGGAGCTTCGTCCGGAAGATGGGGAACGGTATTGACCAAGAGCCCAAGCATCTCTTCTTTATTTTTTCCTAAGCTGCCACCAATAGCAAAGCCATCAAAAGGCTGTTTGCGCAAAATTTCGCAACTTTCTTGGCGTAGTTTCCAGTCAATGCCGCCGTGGATGACGGCAAACATGGCTTGTGATTGGGGATCTGCAAGATGTGCCTGCAAAGAGCGCGTTTGCCAGCGATGCGTACGCTGAAATGATTCAAATAGAGCCTCAGGGCCGATGTGGTAAGGCGGCAGCTCGTCAAAGGGAATGATGATATCAGCCCCAAAGGCTTTTTGAGCGGCAATAGAGCTCTCTGGTGTCAGAAGTACTTTAGAGCCATCAATATAGGAACGAAACAAGACGCCATCTTCGTTAATTTTCAAAACAGAACTCTCTCGCTTTTTTGTACCTCGGCTTTTGAGTTCATCAGCAACAGAGCCATAGGCAAGGCTAAAGACTTGAAAGCCGCCAGAATCAGTGATGATCGGCATCTTGCGCTGGATAAACGTATGGAGTCCTCCTGCTTGCTTGATAACAGCAGGGCCTGGCTGGAGGAGAAGATGGTAGGTATTGCAAAACATCAACTCTATATCAAGTGCGCACACCGTGGCATTATCAAGTGCTTTAATAGTGCCGTTTGTACCTACAGCTACAAAATTGGGGGTATTAATAATCCCGTGGGGGGTGTGAATTTTGCCTACACGAGCTTTGGATTTTTTGGAAACGTGGAGCAGTTCAAAGCGAAAGGGGGTCATGAGTCACCATAGTGTTGCGAGACGAAAAGAGAGCAAGGCAAAGGGCAAGCGAGAGCTTAATGGCTAAGCTGACAAAAAACACATCCAAGGGAGAGGCAACAAGGCCCCAGAGTCCAAGTAACGTAAAAAGCATTGTATCAAGAAATTGTGAAACTGTCAGGCTGTAGCAGTTACGCTGCAAAAATGAGAGGTGTGCAAAGCGTTTTTTGAGATAGCTAAAGATACGGATATCTAGACTCTGGACGATAAAAAAGGTGGCGACAGAGGCCGCTACTAGTCTTGGTGTGGGTACAAGTATGGCACTATAGGCATCTTGTGTAAGATCATCACTATTTGGTATATAAGCAAGGTGCATCAGACTCATGGCAAGATAGACGATAAGGGAGTAAAAACAGAGCCTGGCTGCTTTTGTTGCAGCTTCTTTTCCGTAGCGCTCCTGGAGTAAGTTAAGGCCAAGCATTGCGCCAACTGCATACATGTCGCTGCACGTGACGCTATAGCTGAATAGCGTGATCTGTTTGAGTACAAAAAGATTGGCCAGTATTGGCTGGACAACCACCCAACAGATCAACCCATCACGGCCGTAGCGAAGAGAGGCGCGAGATAAGCCAACGACAATACTAAGATGTAAAAAAAAGAGAAGTTCGTTCATAAAAAAGAAAGTAGTATACCACAACCCTTAGTACTCAGTCAAATCTTATGGGCAATAATAAATCTCGCACAGCTGTCTTTTCAAATGAAGTGCATCAGTATCTTGCGCAAGCCTTTTGCATTGACTCGCTTGCGCTGCATGTGCAGTCTGGATATCTCATCCCGCTTATTGAACATTGCTTTGCATTGAAGAACTATCCAATAAAAAAGGAGAGAAAGGCAGAGATCATTTTATCTACATTGTTTGCTCTCTTATTTCCAAAGAGTCGGTTTTTGTGGTTATATAAAAAAATTGTCACAAAAAAAGAAAAGAAGCTCTTTCTTTCGCATATTCTCTACCGTCTTTATTTCAATGATATTCCTTGGCAACGTCTGATAAATAATCAGCAGCTTGAGTTGCTTTTATACCAATGGCTCGCTAGTTTTGCCTCTGAGGCCACCATAGCGCGAGTATGGAAAAGTTTTTCCTATTCCCAACAGATCTACTCTTTGGCCTTTTACTGGCATCATATGGATGAGGGAGGATACCGGATTTTTCAGCACGCTCCATTGAGTAGTAAGGAAGCTTTTTGCATGCGCGATCTTGTGCAAGATGATGGTGTGCTGGCCCAAGAAGTTCTTAAGTGGGCAGAGGATCATATGCCGCTTAGCAAAGCAAAAGTGCGTGCCTATATTACCCATGTGCAAAAAGAAATGCCGCCGCCACATCTATTAGAAGCTGAAAAGTACCGTCTTGGGCTTGGCCGCATTGTTTTTGCTATGCCAACGCGCAACAAGGAGCTGTCGTATTTGCCATGGCTCTTTTCTATGAGCCGTGGTTTAAAGAAAATCTGCCTCTGGCTTGATGAGCCTTTATACAGACATCCTCTCATCGTCTTTGATCAGTCAAAAAAGTCCCTCTTTGCCAAAAATGCTAGATTCATCAAACGCCTGGGAAAGCGAGAAGGCATCTCCATTATTCACCTCAGTAAAGAGGAAGTGTGCCAGATTGCGGACAAATTGCACGTCCGAGAGCTCATTGAAACAACAGACGATGGACAGTTCGGCTTTGGCGGCAGCAGAAATGCCATATTTTTGCTCGCACCTATCGTGCAGCAATTATGGCGAGAGAATCTCTCATTTTCTACTGTATCTGAGGCATATCTTCAGCAGCTTTTTTCTTCTTTGGTACTTGAAAGTAAAGCCGTTGTTCAGATGGGCGATGATGATATCCATATGCCCGCCTCCAATTTCTTTGCTGATGCTTTTTTTGCCTCTCTTCATGCAGATGAATATTTTTTTCAGCCTTCGCGTATTATAGGGAGGCATACAGTAGAGGTTGCCGGCAGTCTTGATACAGAACACATGCGCCAGCGGCCTCAAGATGTGATTTTGCAAAATAGCTGGCAAGAAGAGCCCTTTTTTTCTGCCATGACTGGCATACTTTCAAAGCCAAAACTCTGTCTCAATTTGCCTCATGGACAAGAGGAAAGCTCACTTGAAGCAATGAGAAAATATGTCGATAATAGCCGAAAGCCTCTTATCCATCTTGCGGGGGTGCGTTATCCGGAAACGCTCATCCCTCAAAGTCGTTTCTCTGGAAATCGCTCCTTCTTCAAAAAACGAAATCTCTACGTATTGCAGCTTCTCCAGATGGCAGAATTGGTCGATCCGCTCAACCATCACGGCCGCTCTGCACTTCCATGGAATCTTCTCAAGAAGCCATTTCATTCTCTCGGAGAGGCGATGACTTTTATGATAGCATCCAAACACATGCAACAACAATTCTGGAAGAATTTTCAAAAGTATGCAGAGGACTTTGTCTCTACCGTATTAAAGGAAGAGACATCGGAAGATTTCCAGGCTTGTAGGCAATTTATACAGGTACTTAAGACATCTCAGAGTGTTGAACAGGCAAAACAGGCTGTAGAGGTCGCATACAGCACAGCACTTTACGCTTTGCCGTTCACATACAGTCTCTATTTGCTCTGTTCCAACATTGGCAATGGGCGATTTTTATCACTCATCGCCAAAGCTAAAGGCATAGGCAGAAATGCCGGCAGGGATCTGTAAAGTTAGCGTATGCCTGCCATAGGCCCCTTTTAGATGAATAAGGTCATACTTGCGATCTTCGCGCACAAAAATGGCGCCATTTGCATCCATATCTGCTGTACGATATTCTGCAGGAACAGGTTTGTTGTCGAGGAGCACGTGAATGGGAGTCTCACTTGTGCCAGCGAGGACAAGATGGACATTGGTTGCGATAAAGTTGATAGCAAGCTCGCAGTGAGAACCTGCTGCTGTAATGCTTTCCGAGCCTACTCGCCACAATCCCTTGATACCAACATAATCATCACCAATGGGCTCTGAGTAGGTGTATAAAAAGGCTTGATTTGGGTGAAGATGAATAGCAGGCGTATACCTTTCTGCTCGGCCATAGCCGAGGTATGTTTCTCTGGTCAATAGACGTCGGTTGATGGCCTGCTGGTCATGAGTGAGAGGAGGGAGTTTGAGCAGCTCACGGATGGCATTTTCCATTTCTTCATAGCCGCCTTCTCCAGTGTGTATCTTACGGATAACACCCTCTTGATCGATGAGATATTCTGCAGGCCAGTAGTGATTATGGTAGGCTTTCCATGTGGCCATGCTGTTGTCCATGGCAATCGGGTAGCGAAGCCCATAGCGGGCTGCCGCTTGCTCTACATTCGTCTGCAGTTTTTCAAAGGCAAATTCTGGGCTGTGGACTCCAATAATAACAAGACCATTGTCTTTGTAGCTCTCATACCACTTTTTGAGAGCGGGAAATGTACGGATACAGTTGATGCAGCTATACGTCCAAAAATCGACTAACACCACTTTCCCTCTCAGATTCGCAAGTTGAAGCGGTGAAGTATTGATCCACGCCTGAATGTCAGAAAATTCTGGTGCCGGAGTGGATACAGTAAGTGTTCCTCTTACTTCTGTGAAAAG
>CAYOTQ010000139.1:4739-5328 GCA_964406915.1 uncultured bacterium | reverse complement strand
TTGCGAAATAGGTATAAGCACCAAAAACATCAGAGATTGCATCGCTCTTCTTTTTTGCGTAGTGTATGGCATACCACAGACGATTTTGAGGGTCTATAGAAAACTCATGATACTGGCAATAGGTTTGAATAGAAGGAAGGGCTTTTGGCAGTTCACTGGAGTACGCATATTCTTTTTCAAGCAGTCGGATGCCCGTGGAAGATGAAGCATAAAGAACATCAAACAGCTGCCAGCTTTTATCTTGCGATGGGATGTCTGGAGCTAATGAAGAGGAGGTTTTTCGGAAAAATAAATACCACTTTATTGCTTGTACAAACTGAATCAGCTCTTGGAAGTTCACTCTATCATCAAGATTGTTGTCAGATTCTTCTGGAGCTTCTTGGTAGAGAAGATCCAGTACTGTAGCAAGAGAAAGGCTTTGTTGAAGGTACAGGTCTGCAGTTGCAGTGCTTTCAAAAAATTCTGAGAGTTTCATGGCGTAAAAGATAACAAGCTGTCTCGCAGGCTCCTGTTTCCAGATAGCGGTGGCAATGTTGTCAAGGGTGATGCCTGTGGAAATTGCCATGCCTTCTACTAGCGCTTTTAGAGT
>CAYOTQ010000139.1:0-4729 GCA_964406915.1 uncultured bacterium | reverse complement strand
CAAGAAAATAGCCAAACGTATGTTCAACCTTTTCTTCAGTATAGGATTTAAATTTAAATGCCGTGGAATGATCCTTATTTTTGCAGAGGCAGGAAGTGGAGTGCAAATGGGTGCCGAGTGTTTGTAGTCTCGATTGAAGACCTACAGCGTTTGTTTTCTCTAGCCGTAGCTTCCATTCGCCAATCAAAGCTTCCCATGAAACCATTTTTTGTTTTGGTTGCCAAGTAATACAGCCAATGTCTCGAATAAGAAAGAGTTTTAATTGTTCAAGCTGCTGTGGGGAGCAGGTCTCCTCGGAAGAGGAGTCAAGCAGTCTTAAAAGCAGTCGGCTATTATTGATGCAGGCGTCTTTTAACTCTGCGGCTATCTGCACTATCTCTGGCGGCCGCTTGAGACAGCTTGCCTCTATCCATGCAAATTTTTGAGCATAGAGTACCTGCTTGAGGCGTATGGCAAGGATCGTGTCATATGAGAGGAGGTTATAGTGAGAAATGTTTACTACAGGAATTGTGCCGATGGTAAGGTTTTGAAAATCGCTGGTCAAAACGTTGATTTCATTACTAAATTCTTTGTAGTAGGTTTGGTTTGTTGAGGCGACTTGCTCTAGCAGAGGCTTTGCTGTATTGCCAACAAGAATTGCAAGCTGCTTTGCAGGAACTTGGCAAAGAACTGTCTGCACTTTTTCTGTTCGAATAAGGCCTCCATCTGCTGGCCAAGTAGTGGTGGATGAAACCTGCATATGGTTATTTAACTCCTCCTAGTGTGCCGCGGCGTGCTAAAATGACTGCGCAGGCGATAATGGCTATAGGAGAGATTTCGGTGGGTGAGGAGTGCTCTGTTGTTGGCAGCGTTCCGTTATAGGCCGTGTGACTGCCCCACGCAGCGCCAAAAGAACTCCAGGCAATAATATCTTCGAGGCCATTGATGAAAGAAGATGGCTGAACGGTGCCTCCAAGGGTGCCATCGAAACGTCTGAAGAGGTATGGCAGATAGAGGCTTGGATTGTCAACGACATAAAATCGTAGGGTGTTAAGAACAGCAGAACGCTTCTGAGGATCCCATCGGTCGATAAGGGCTCTTGTGGCTGGATAGCTGCTAAGGACAGAAACAAGCATAGAGCTAATATAGAGTCGGTCCCAGAAGGTATTTATTGGGTCTGTCATCCCGATGATAAACCAAGTGAAGCCGGAAGCTGCCAAAATACCTTGGGTAACAGTCTGGATGCGACGGCATACAATATCTCGAGAAGGAGGCGGGTTTTCTTTTCCACAGCGAGGCCATTGAATCTCGGGAATCGATTGAGGATTTTGTGTCAGATTTTCAAAACGGCGCAGATGGGCAAGTTTTTGAATGGTATACATGGCACCAAAGCCGATGTAGGCGTAGGGGTCTTTGCTAGTAAAGAGTATGCCCGTAAGGGGGGCTGCTAGAAAGAAGAGGGCTTTGTCTGCAATACGCACAATGCGTGTCTGATATGGAATGGTGACTCCAAATAGCCCATCAGGTTGTATCGGATAGTGTCTTTCAATAGAGTCTTTTATTCGATAAAATCCATAAGAGGCAACGCCTGCCGCACAGCTGCCCAGAAGAAAATAGCCTAGAAATCGCCATTCTTGAGCTGTAAGCACGGAAAGATGTTCAAGAACAAGCAAAGAGCCGCCAATGCCTATTTTCAAAAGCTGCTCCAAGGCAAATCTTATAGGCTGAGCTGTTGTTCCTTCTAAAAAGAGCCTGTTTTTTTCTTCAGGGGCAAGGGGTTTTGGTTCGTACTCGGCTTTCTTCAGCACAATTGAGCGCAAGTGGAGCATTAAATAACTGGTAGCCAAGGCTCCAAAGAACATATTTGATCCATAGATGGCTGATGGGGGTGGGCGCATCACATTCCAAAGAGCTGGCAGTGTGGATAAAGGCACGCCGGCGTTGAGAGCAAACCCTGTGGCGCATTGCATGGTAGAAAACGACCATTTTGCGATGAAATCAAGGACTCTTTTTCCGTAGGGGGATGGCAGGCCTAAGCTGATGGCGATAGGTGCAAAGAGGCCAATTCCTGCCCCTGTCCCGAGGGAGGCTGTCAGGCTGTAGCCGATATTACTAAAGTGATAGATCCCGAAATAGCCGCTGGCAATAGCTCCAACAGCAGCTGCTATGGCTGTTGCCTTTTTTACAATCGTTCGAGGGCCTCCAAAAGCATTCAGGAGGCGTCCAGCCCATGAAATAGAACCTGCATTGACGGGTTGAGTGGATGTCATGAGAGGGAATGATTCTGGATCTTGAGCGTCGTCAGTAACGGGATTCGATGTCATATAGGCCTCATCGTTGTATAGACTTTGAAGCAGAAGATGGCGTTTTTAGGCAGATTTTGTCAATTGTCGTTGGTAAAAGTGTCCTTTCGCCAAGATAGAGTCACAATCGTGCGGAAATAAATTCTGCGATAGCCACATCCTGAGCTCCGATGCCGGTCAGATCGGTAATCATCAGTTGAGGCCCAAAGCTGGCTGTCTGCTCGAGCGCCAAGCCAAGTTCTAGCAAGCGATCTTCTGTAATATAACGCTGTCTTAGTGCGTGTGCGGTATCTCCAAGGGCAGATGCTTGCTTTATGCAATCGACGATGATAGTATCGGCTCTCGCAAAGAGCCGAGGGTCGCATTCCTGTTTGTGGCTGTCATCACTGCCAAGAGCGACGATATGACTATTGCCTATCACATCCTTGTTTTCGATAATAGGCTGGCAGCTGGCTGTGCAGGAGATCACAAGGTCTGACTGTTTTAGCAGTTCAGGGATAGACGTGCATACAAGGCTGTTTGGCGGGGCGAGTTGTTTTGTTTTTTCACTGTTTCTACCCCATAGGGATACTTGAGCATAAGGATAGAGTCTTTGTATAAGAGCCAAAAGAAGCTTTGCTACTGAGCCTGTGCCGATGATGCCGATTCTCTTTGTGGCCCATGGAGTAAGCGAGGCAGCAAGCAAAGCAGCACAGGCTGTCCGCAGCGATGTGAACCAGCCCTCATCATGGAGGATCGTTTGTAGTACGCCTGTTGTTTTGCAAAAAACAAGCATCAATCCATCACTAGAGGGCAAGCCACGCGTTATATTATTATAAAATCCGCCTGCAATTTTGATGACAAAAGAGGCGCCATTTTCTGTATGAGATCCGGCTTTCACGTGGCACTCTCCATTTACTTGAGGAAATCTCAGCTGCATTGGAGAAGGGACGGTGTATTTGCTATGTGAAAAATCAATGAAAGCTTGTCTCTGGCTCTGTAAGAGCGTTTCCAGATCGCTGTCAAAATTGAAGGCTCGCGTAATCTCTGTTTTATCAAAGATTTTCATGCTGTAAAAACTCCGTCAGCTGGTGCAGGCCTTCAGGAAAATTCTTGCGGCCAAATCCTAGTCTGAAGTAGTTGCCTGGAAAGTCATAAATAGATCCTGGCATCAATAAGACGCCTCTTTTCTGTACGAGATGTTTTGCAAAATTCTCTATAGAGTCTTGTCCTTTATATTTGACAAAGCCAATGCAGCCAGCTTGAGGTCTGATCCATTCAAACAACTTGTGGTATTGTTGAAAAAAGGCATCGAGTAGCTGGAGGTTGCTTGTGATAATTTGATTATTGCGAGCAAGGATCAGTTTCGCATTTTTGAGGGCCATGACACTCAGGATTTCTGAAGGAGCGCTATTGCAGATGGAGGTATAGTGTTTGGTCTGTTCGATCTTTTTGAGCAGCTCTCTATTTTGGCAGGCGATCCAGCCAATTCGAAGGCCTGCCATTCCAAAGGCTTTACTCATCACTCCTAGAGAAAGCGCTTTGGGATATATTTCAGCAGCTGGAGCTGCCCACTCTTGTGGAGGGGTGCCAAGAAGCCTAAATACCTCATCAGAAAAGAGCCAGAGATCGTGAGCTGCACAAAGATCAACAAGGCTTTTTAATTCTTGCTGGGAGAGTACTTGGCCTGTTGGATTATGTGGAAAGTTGATCACAAGGCAACGAGTCTTTGGCGTGATGGCACGTTTTACTTCATCAATGTCAAGTTTCCATTGATTTTCTTCTCGTAGTGGAAGGCAAGTAACAAGAGCGCCTTGTAAAGGGGGAATCTCATAAAAGGACTGATAGGCAGGGGTGAGGACAATCACATGATCGCCTGGCGTGCAGAGAGTGTGCAGGCTGCAGAAGATGCCATCTTCAGCTCCTGCAAAGCAGAGAATATTTTCTTTTGTCAGAGATGGATAAAGGGTGTCTGCAATCACTGTTCGTAAAAATGGCAACCCCTGAGGTTCTGTATATCCGAGTCTAAGAGTATCCCATAGGTGCTTTTCTTCGGCTGAAGCCATATCCAGGATCTCTTTCATCGAAAAGCTTTCGGCGTCAGAGCAGCAAAGGAGGTAGGAGGCGCTAAATTCATGATGGCTGAGATACTCTTCGAGTTTAAATATGTTCATTCGCATTGTTTGAACTCCTTTAGATATTTGAATACTGTCGCTCGTCCAAGTTGCAAAGTTTTGGCGACATAGTCAGCGGCATGTTTTTCTGCAAAGGCTCCAGAATCAAATAAATGGGCGACTATTACTTTTTTCTGCCGCGCCGTAAGCGTGGTAAAATTCCATCCCTGCTGTTTGAGATAGCCATGTACGGCCACATTGAGTTTTTCCTGCCAGTCATTTTTGAATAAGCTACTTGGCGCTGCCTGGAGTTGCAGCAGTGCCTCGCTAACCGTCTTCATCTGTGAGAAGAGA
>CAYOTQ010000138.1:0-5331 GCA_964406915.1 uncultured bacterium | reverse complement strand
ATCTCTTTGGCTGCCTATACTACAGCTTTCGTCTGGAGCTATTTGTATGGACTTTTATTTCTCAAGTTTACAAGTCCATTTGAATGGATGCATGGCTTTGAGAAGGCTTTACAGCAAGGCGTCTCTCAAATCAATAGATTTTGGCAATGGCGCATACTTGGCCTTTATCGCCAGAAGAGAACATCAACGAAGCAAAAAGAAGCGAACTTTGTAGACGCCACCTTAGAAAAGGTGTCACAGCAAGGTGAGACATCTCTTTCGTTTTACGAACGTATACGGCTGCAATGGATTTCGTTTAAACGTAAACGCAAACTCTGATATTTATTTATATTCCACACAAGAATGTCATTCATTTATTTATAAATGAATGACATTCTTTTTATTATCAGAACAAAACAGAAAGTGCTTATTTTGACACAACCAACTGGAGAAAAAATGTATACACTTACAGAATTCAGCCATGACTGCTCATTAAAAATGATAGAGAATGCTATTAGTGCTATGCTGGAAAACAATAGGGATATTGAACAGATAAAAATCTATAGACATCGTACCCTTGGTGCAACTGAAGAGTTGGTAGAACAAGTACTGAGTCGTCAAGTTATAGCCACAATACAGGCTACTAGAGATTGGAAGTTTGCTACGCAAGTGCACCGAAGATCTCTTGATGTGCCAACATATGAGATCACAGTCAGAGTATGCATCCTGGCTAAGGACAAAAACAATCAGTTTCATATCGTGTCAAGCAATATGTACATACCGAATCTTCAGACTGAGCCTAAAGATCTATCTGAATTGCTTATGCCTATAGATATACAATGCTCGATAAATCGAGACCAGATTGAAGCAAGGTTTAAGGAAGCTTTACGTGGCAGCCCTACATTATGCAATACACAGCTTAACGAAAACGACGACTTTATATAACGCCAGTAGCGAAAAACAATCAGGAAATCAAAGCTCATTATTTTTGCAGGAGGGCTTGCAGAGCACTCTCTAACCCCGCAAGCAAGCCCTCTTCATAGCGAAATTCAGGATGCATCTCAAGCTCGATAAAGTCTTGCGGCTGCATGAGGTCATCCCCAATGACTGTAGGTACAATTCTTTGGGCGCAGGCGAGCAATTTTCTCTTTTGCATCTCAATCATCTCCTGCAGTACCTTCACTTGCTCAATCTGATGCGTCATTTTCTGCCCTCCGCTTTTGAAAAAAGAGCTTGAGAGGCCGTCGACACCACTCCTCAAGCACATTTTTGCGAATAGTGACCGTATGCAAGGGATAGTTTTGCGTAAAGAGATCTACCCAACTCCCATTCGCTCCTAGCCGAATATCAGGCGCGCCCCATACCAATGTATCGAGACGAGACAACAGAATCGCCCCCGCACACATGGCGCATGGCTCGACAGTGGAATAAAGAGTCGCTCCTTTGAGGCGCCAATTCTCACATACACTTTCTGCTGTTGTAATAGCCAGCATTTCTGCATGTGCCGTAGCATCTTTCAAAAGCTCTACCTGATTGTGGCTGCGAGCAATGATCTGTCCATCTTTGACCACCACTGCTCCGATAGGCACTTCATCTGCTTGAAAGGCTTTCATCGCTTCTTTGAGAGCCTCTCGCATAAAGCGCTCATCATCACTTTTGATCATTTCCAATGGAGGGATAAGGGAAGAGAAATCAATGTCTACTTTGTTGCGCACTGCCGCAGCCCCTGCAAAACAGACTCCGAAAAAGCAACACCATTGAGAACTGAAAAAATGTAGCTTGTACTAGCGCCAAAACGACTGACCGCCTGATCAATCAGCGGGCGGGCAAAGAGATCATCGATATGCGTGATCTTCTCAATTGAAGGGTTGAGTTTTTTGAGTTCTGCTTCAAAAAAAGTATAGACGTGAGCATGTCTTAATAGCCACCTGCCTAGCAAATACTCCACAAGAGGCTCTACAATTTCTTCAGGGCCTTTTTTAATCACTCTTGGATAGACGTCAAGAAAATCCTCGACTGTAAGAGAGGAGATTTTTTTGTGAGGGAAATTTTTTTTAAAAAAAGACCTATCAACTCGAAGGTGCTGTTTAATATCGTTCTTGATTTCAGTAAAAATCGCCTTGTGAAATGGCTCCACAAGCGAAAAGAGTTGTGTCTGCGTACAGGTAGCGTGTGTCATGTGCGGTCCAAAATAATCAAGTAGCATACCTCTCTTTGCTTATTTCCAACAAGATCGAGATTGATGAATAAAGCCTTTTTTAGTATAATTGCCCCTATGCGTAAACTAACCCCCGAAGAGAATGGGAGATACTGAATGTCTCTTGACAAAGGAACAAAAGAAGAAATCACAAAAAAGTTTCAGCTGCATGAGAAGGACACGGGCTCTGCTGACGTGCAGATAGCTATCCTTACTGAGCGGATTGCGGAACTTACGGATCACTTAAAGCGAACTCCTAAAGATCACAACTCGCGCCTGTCACTATTGAAACTCGTTGGACAGAGACGCCGACTTTTGGATTATCTGAATTCAACAGATACCAAGCGATACCAAGCGCTGATCACAAAGCTGAATTTGCGTAGGTAAGATTCGTACGATTTTTTTGCCTGTCTCTTCTATGAGACAGGCAATTTTTTTCTTTTCTTTTTTCTTCCAAGATGTCACAACATTCCCTTAGATATACAATGACCCTTAAGGAGTAATCAATTCATGAAACACCACGAAATGCGCGTTTTGGTAGCTGGCCAAGAGCTAATTTTTGAAACCGGAAAAATTGCAAGACAAGCTCACGGAGCAGTGACCATACGTTGTGGTGACACCATGGTGCTTGCAACCGCCTGTGCCTCACCAGAGCCTCTTGCTGATGTGGATTTTTTACCTCTGCGTGTCGATTATACGGAAAAATTTTCTGCAGCCGGAAAAACTCTGGCCGGTTTTATCAAGCGTGAAGGCAAGCCTGCAGAACGTGAAATCTTAGCCTCTCGCCTCATTGATCGTCCGATCAGACCCATGTTTGAAGAAGGATACTTTCATGATGTGCAAATTCTCTCGTATGTATGGTCATACGATGGAGTGAATAGTCCCGATGTTTTAGCTATTTGCGCCGCTTCCTGTGCACTTAGCATCTCTGAAATTCCTCTTATTAAGCCCATCGGCGCCGTTCGTGTTGGACATGTCAATGGTCAATTTGTCGTCAATCCAACAGTGGCGCAACAAAAAATAAGCACTCTTGAGCTTGTGGTAGCAGGTACTGAAGATGCGATTTTAATGATTGAGGGAAGCTGCAAGTTTTTAACCGAAGAACAAGTACTCACAGCTCTGGAGCTTGGTCATGACGCTATCCGTACGATTTGCCGAGCCATTGGCGACTGGCAAGATCGAATCGGCAAGCCGAAGAAGAAAGACACATTAAAAGTTCTCGATCCTCAGATCATAAAAGCAGTCGATGCACTTATCGCCCACCCGCTGAAAGATGCGACAAAAATTAAAGAGAAGAAAGAGAGAGAAAAGGCCTTTAGCCTACTTGAAGATCAGGCACGCCAGGCGCTTTGTGTAGAGACGAACACTCCTTGTTATAGTGAAGTAGATGTCAAAGCAGCATGCAAAAAATTGCAGAGCGATGCAATGCGCAAAATGATTCTGGATGGAAATATCCGCTGTGATGGACGTTCTACTACTGATATTCGCCCGATTGACATTGAACAAGGTCTCTTGCCACGCGCTCATGGCTCTTCTCTCTTCACACGTGGAGAGACGCAAACAATGGCAGTATGCGTACTTGGCGGCGACAGCATGGCCCAACGCTTTGAAGATCTGGAAGGTGAAGGCTCCCAGCGATTTTATATGCAGTACTTCTTCCCTCCATTCTCTGTAGGTGAAGTAGGCCGAAGCGGCCCTCCAGGCAGACGTGAAATTGGTCATGGCAAACTAGCCGAACGTGCTCTACAGGCTGTCCTTCCCACAAAAGAAGCATTTCCCTATACCATACGTCTTGAGTCGAATATCACGGAATCAAACGGCTCGTCATCTATGGCCTCTGTCTGTGGCGGCTGCCTTGCTATGATGGACGCGGGCATTCCGATCGAACGCCCAGTGGCCGGTATCGCTATGGGACTGATCTTGGAACAGGATCGCTTTGCCATTCTCTCTGATATTCTTGGAGTAGAAGATGCGCTCGTCGACATGGATTTCAAGGTAACCGGTGATCATGAAGGTATTACTGCTTTCCAGATGGACATCAAAGTCGAAGGCATCACGGCTGCTATTATGAAGACAGCTTTGGAGCAAGCAAAGAAAGGTCGTATTCATATCTTGAATAAGATGCTAAACGCTTGCCCAAAGTCTCGAGAGGAGATGTCAGTATGGGCACCGCGGATTGAAACAATCCAGGTAAAACCTAGCAAGATTGGCACCATTATTGGTCCTGGTGGCAAACAAATTCGCGCTATTATCGAGCAGACCGGCGTTGACATTAACATCAATGACGATGGTCTTGTAAGTCTTGCCTCGAATTCTCTCAAAGGTCTTGAAGAAGCAAAAGCTATTATTCAGGGTCTTGTAGCAGAAGTAGAGGTAGGCAAAGTCTATGAAGGCACTATCTCTTCTATTGTTGATTTTGGTCTATTTGTAGAGATCCTTCCCGGAAAAGAGGGACTCTGCCACATTTCTGAAATTGATAATGTACGAATTGAGAACATGTTTGAGTATGCCAAGCAGAAATTCAAAGTTGGCGACAAGATGACAGTGCTCGTGAAGGACATTAATGATCGCGGACAAGTGAAGTTGAGCAGACGAGCTTTGCTTGCTAAACAGCAGCACTCTGCCCAGACATCAGCTCCTGCTGCCTGAGTAACGATCCAAGGAAAAATCACTACTGGACAAATCAGTGAAGAGAGCCACACTCCATGAGTGTGGCTCTGAATTCAAAGAGTGTGGCTCTGAATTCAAACTTGTTCATTTATCGAAGTAGATACGCCTTCGGAATGTGTAAGAGATAAGTAATTCTCATTCTTACGAGGCCCTGCTGATTGCCGGCTGCAACGTTTGAGACAGCATACTGCGATTCCCCCTACAAAAACAACAGCTACAACTGCCCCGCCAACAATCCCTGCTATCTCCAAATATTTTTTAAAGTCGCGCTCTTTTTCGTCGCATTTATAGAGAAGATCCATCATAGCAAGAAGTGCCCACGATGCTTTTGATTTATAGATATCTTCGGGAGCAAATGCCGTCACCGTCCATAACCTATCAGGAAAAATATGGGATGTGAAGCTTCCAAACGTAATCTCTGTTGTATTCAGACGCTCTAGATCGGTGATATTAAGACATCCTAGGCAATTTGTCGCACAGTTTTT
>CAYOTQ010000137.1:0-5337 GCA_964406915.1 uncultured bacterium | reverse complement strand
GGAACTGGTTCTGACCAAGGCACCACGCCAACAAGCATCAACCACAAACAGACAGTTACAGGGTTTTTTCAAGATAGCGATTTGGTCAACCATGGCTTTGTGCGCACACGCAGCGGACAAATTGTTGTTTTTGATGCTCCAGATGCTGGCTCCAACGCCTACCAAGGCACTTTCCCACAGGCAATCAACTCAAAGTCTGTGATTACAGGCTACTACGTAGATATAGACAGCCGCCCACGTGGTTTTGTCAGGGCAAGTGACGATGTAATCACCTCTTTTGATGTTCCTGGCGCTGCCGGCACGCTTCCCATAGCTATTAATTCAAAAGGCACAATTACCGGGTTTTATTTCAATGAAGATAACGTCTACCATGGATTCATCTGCTCCTGCACAGGTGAAATCACCACCTTTGATGTTGAGGTAGAGGGCGCGGTTGAAACGCTTGCTTTTGGGATCAACAACGAAGGTGTCGTCACTGGTATTTATCTGTCTGAAGATGGTATTGTAAGGGGTTTTCTTCGAGAAGAAAATGGCCACATTACAACATTTAATATCTCAGGCTCTGGAACTCAGCAGTGGCAAGGCACATATCCCTATGGCATTAATTCGGAAGCAACGATTACTGGGCAATATATAGATTCATCAGATGTATCCCATGGATTTATCCGTCTGCATAATGGGAAAATCAAAAAATTCAATGTCCCTGAGGCTGGCGAGCAGGAAGATCAAGGCACGATACCTCTGAGCATCAACTCTGATGGAAATATTACTGGGTTCTATGTTGATTCCAACGACCTAGAGCATGGGTTTTTAAGACTTCGCTCTTCGCATCACTCCTCTTCTAGTCGCTAACGTTTTGAGAGGAAGAGAGCGGTTTCGATCTGGTTTGTGCCGGGGAAAAAGAGGTAGCTCGTAGCTTCTTGTACATACCATTCTGGATGGTGCTTTAAAAGACAAAGGCAGTCTCTTTCAAGCGACATCCAGTCACACGAGACATAGATAAGCGTCTCAAGTGTAGGTGTGGCGAGGATTTTGCTAAGATACTCTGGCCCAAGTCCTTTTCTTGGGGGGTCGACGATACAGGTGTCTACCCCTTCAAGCAGCTCGATACTCGCCTCGGCTGGTGCCACGAGATAAGAGAGCTTTTGCTGCTCGTGAGGAACCAAGCGCTCTTTTGCTTTTTCAAAACAGCCAAGGGCCTGCTTTTGCACTTCACAAAACCGTACAAAATCACACTTGTCGGATACACAGATGCCAATGATGCCAATGCCTGCATAGAGCTCTGCCAGCTTTCGTCCAGGCTGCAACTTCCTATGGATGTCTCGGATCAATTGCTCATACATCGCGAGGTTTGCTTGCCCAAAATGCTGCGGGCCAAAAGCAAAGTTTTTTCCATCAAGAGACTCCCATATATCCTCCTTCCCACATACATGGATCCATGTTGGGCCAAAGATACGGTTGCTTTGCTCGGGATGACAGTTTATCCAGAAAGAGTGCCAGAGAGGCTCTTGTTGTGTGTCGAATAAGTGGCTGCAGAACTCTTGCCAGGAGGTAGTGGCTTCTGGTGTGCAGTTGAGAACACAGGTCAATTGGACTGTTTTGCTATGGCGCTCAACTACAAGCTGAAGGTAGCGCAGATCTCCACGTCCAGAGGTTTCATCGTAGGCGCTTAGGGAGGTCTTTTGGAGAGCTTGCTTGAGTTGTTTTACAGCCTCATTAATTTTCGGATGGTGCACCCTGCATTCAGGAATTTCAATCACATGATGCGAGTTTTTTTCAAAAAGACCGATATGCGGCAGGTGATGTGAGGCTCGAACAGCTAATTTCGCTCGCGATCGCCACCCCTGAACTTTTCCTTGTTTTAGTTGAAGGTCAACAGAAAAATGGCTTTTCAAAAACGTAGAGGCTCGCACAAATAGCTCTGGGGGCTCCTCGCACGAGGAGTAGACACAACCACTACAATTAGTAAAATGACGACAATTGATATTCATAAAAAGAAAAAATAGTATACACTGTTTCTGTAAAAAATGCGAATTATGGATCTTTTATCTCATGGATTCTTCACTTGTTCCCTCCTATTTTTTTGACCTATCTCAATTCGAGCATGCGAGGCTTTTTGAAAACTGTCCCTACGTATGGCAAGCGCTCGATGCGATCAAAGGATATATAGCCAGCTACCATTCTTTGGGCAGTATCAAAGGGACGCTGCACGAAGGATCCTTCTTGCTCAATCCCGAGACGATTTTTATTGGTGAAGGAACAGTGGTAGAACCAGGGGCTTACATCAAAGGGCCTTGCATTATTGGCAAGCAGTGTCAGATTCGCCATGGAGCCTACATCAGAGGAGATGTCATTATAGGCGATCACTGCGTCATTGGCCACACCACAGAGATGAAGGGCGCTATCATGTGTGACCACTCAAATGCGGCCCACTTTGCTTATGTGTGCGACTCAATTATAGGCAGCTATGTAAATATTGGAGCAGGAGCAAAATGTGCTAACCTGCGCCTGGACAATCGCTCGGTAGTCATTCATGCAAATGGTCAAAAAATTGACTCAAAAAGACGAAAGCTGGGATCGATTATTGGCGATAGATGTCAAATAGGTTGCAATAGCGTGCTTAATCCAGGAACACTGTTTGGCAAACACGCTAGCTGTTTTCCTTGCGTCAATGTAATGGGAATGGTGCCTGCTCATCATACTGTTAAGCCCTCTACAAAAGCTCAGATTATTACTTCATAACCAAAATTAAAAATATGTCGAAAGAAGTCGTTTCAAAAACATCAGCCATTGTTTTGCAGCCATACAAAGAACGCTTTGAAGCTGCCCTGCCGCACGCATTTGCCCAATTTGGGCAAGAGACACGTGTGAAAGAAGCCATGTGCTACGCCCTTTCCGGAGAAGGAAAGAGATTTCGCCCGGCGTTGGTCTATATGATCGCTGATGCTCTCAAGAGCCGTGTAGATGTCACCGCTTCTGCGCTTGCCGTTGAGTATTTTCATACTTCTTCATTGATTGCTGATGATCTTCCCTGCATGGACAATGATGACCTACGAAGAGGTAGGCCCACGACTCACAAAGTATACGGAGAGGCGATCGCGCTTTTAGCAAGCTATGGACTCATTGCAGCCGGCTTTGAGTTGATTGCCAAAAATGACCAGGATAATGGAGGCGATGTCGTCAAAATAGCTGTTATTGAAGCAGCAAAACAGATGGGGACCCACGGGCTAATTGGAGGCCAATATTTTGATCTGTTTCCAAAGGGCTTTGAGCATGCGCATCTATTGGAAGTGATTCAAATGAAGACTGTGGCCCTATTTGACCTCTCCTTTTCTCTTGGTTGGCTGTTTGGAGGTGGAGCGAAGGAAAAGCTTTCGAGAGTCCAGCAGGCAGCCATGCATTTTGGTATCGCCTTTCAGATTCTCGACGATCTTGATGACCAGCAAAAAGATAAAGAAGCTAACAGCCAGGCAAACTTTGCAAATCGCTTTGGGGTATCAGAAGCGCTGAAGGCTATCAACCATCATATAGCGCAGTTTCACAAAGCTATGGAAGACCTGCAGCTCTCATGCCCCCCGCTTACAGAACTTGCAAAAGCTGTGAGCTCTTCATTCGCTGGCTAGGGTCTCATAGACGGTCTGCAGCTGCTGTACGTTGCCAACGAGATATCGTCGTTGGCATCGGAGGCGGTAAATATCCTTTGGGATGTTGAGGCAAAGCAGCTGTTGTGTATTCTTCTTTTTTTTTGCCCGTCGGATTTTTGCTCGCAGGCTGTGGGCAGCTACAAAGGTGCCTGAGCGGCCAACGCCTGCGCTACAGTGAACGACAATAGGCGATTTTTTCCTCGTCTGCAGAGCATCTACATGATCCAGAAGCGTGGAAAAGAGCTCTTTGTCAGGCACTCCCCCATCTGGCCAATTTTCATAATGGAACTGTATAAAATGTCTCTTTTTATGCAGAGGGGTTGTGGCAAGGTAGGCTCTCTTAGTCAGCCGATGCTCAGGGTTGTTTTGAGAGGTTGCGATAACTATCTCCTCAGTACATTCAATTGTCCAGCCGTCAACTTCAATGGGCATATGAGGGGTATTCCAGAAATCTTCACATTTACGCTCTCCACACTCATTGGCCATGACCAAAGTGACAATTGTTTTTGCCTTTCTGAGAAGCACCATTTTCCAAAAGTCAGCAACAGTATGTACCAGAGGTCCTTGGGTCACAATGTAGTGATATCGTGAAGCGTGTACATCGTTTCCATTGAGATAAAACCCATCAATCTCTTTACATACTCGTGTATCATCATAGGGACAAAGCTTTCTATAGCGGTTTTTATGGGCATGCTCCTCAGATATGGCTATGGCATGGCTCTTTTGGATCTTGTTAGAAGCTTTTTTCAGAGAGTGATAGGCCTTCTTTAAAAATAGATCATCACATGCTTGCTGACGAATTGTCTGCAGTGATGCTCGATATCGCCTGAGCTTGGAATGCGGCTGGTTGTATAATTTTTTTGCACTTACAAGTCCAATTACGCCAGCCAGTAAGAAGAGTGCAAAGATAAGTCGTGTTGAGGGTGCCATGGTGAAAATCGTAGCGTCCAAGAGAGAAATTTGGTAGGTATTTTTCTTTTGCATTTTCTTCTTTACATTTTCTTGACGAAATTCCCGGCTTCCTACTAAATGGGCTCATTCAATATATCAGGAGGATATGTATGAAAAATTTTTATGACAAAAAAGTATGTGGTTTGCTGCTGGCCCTAGCAAGCAGTTTCTTGCCTCAGTCTTCGCTACGCGCTACAGACGAGGAATTTTTCGTGACAAATCTCGTATCGAGTCTGCCAAATACCGCTCCCAATACAGATGCAAATTTGATCAATCCATGGGGTCTTACTTTTGACGCCGATGGCAATCTAGTCGTCTCTTTGAACGGTATCAACCTCGCGACATCCTATGATCAAGAGGGAAATCCTTTGAGTTTTGTGGTGAACGTTTCCTCAGATCCAACAGGCATTGAAAAGAATCCATCAGATACAGATTTCTTGGTATCAGGCTATCCAGCCCAATATCTTTTTGCCACCGAGCAGGGAACGATATTGGCATATAATGCTAATGTAGACATAGACGATGCAGTAGTCGTAGTGGACAATTCTGAGTCTGGAGCTATATACAAAGGGCTTGCCATTGGACAATCACAAGGTAGCTACTACATCTTTGCAGCAGACTTTTACAATGCACGAGTAGATGTGTTCGATACCAACTTTAGCTATGTCACCTCTTTTACAGATGACTCAATTCCAGAAGGTTTTGCGCCATTTAACATCGCTTTGATCCATGACAAACTCTA
>CAYOTQ010000136.1:0-5339 GCA_964406915.1 uncultured bacterium | reverse complement strand
ATTTTGATAGTCGTGCTCTTGCCGGCTCCATTTGGGCCAATAAGACCAAAATAGTGCCCTTATCGATGCTAAACGAGATGCGATCGACAGCTAAATAGGTTTTGTAGCTATGTGAAAGATCGTGAACATCGATGGCTATTGTTGTCATTCAAACCTAACTATCGTCTCACTGGCAGATACGTGGCGAATAAGTTGGCATGGTGTGCAATCGTTGGGCTTATATCCGTTTTTGCGAAATTGCTCGATTGCTTTTGCAGCAGATCCTTTGCCGTAGTGGTGGTCATAAGTGACTATGTCTATCTTTGGCCATCTCTCAAAACCGACCGGCATAAACTTTCCCCTGACAGTATCACAGTAGTTGTCATGACAAAGGGAATCATACAGGGTTTGTGCGTCCTTTTGATTGCAAATAGGTTTTCCGGCAAGGGGATGTGAACGGCCTGAGGGTGTTACTTTAGCTTGTGTATAGAGGGCGTAAAAGATATCGGCTTTAGAGAGGTCTTGATTTGAGAGTTCTTGAAGCGGTTGCATATATACAGCCTTACTGAAAGTGTGGATTTGTTGTTTGTATAACAAGGTGTTGAAAAAAACTGCAAGCGATTAGAACCAACCCTTGAAATCAATCCTTAGAGACTGTCTGGCAGAAAGCCGCCGACTTGCATCTTCCACAGCTTGGCATACAGGCCATTTTTCTCAAGAAGCTGGGCATGCGAGCCTTCTTCTACGATTTTTCCATGATCAAAGACAAGCAGGCGGTCCATACGAGAAAGCGTGGATAGACGGTGAGCAATGACAAGCGTTGTGCGATGCTGCATCAGCTGTTCGAGGCTCTCTTGAATATATCCCTCTGTGACGGAATCAAGAGAAGAAGTCGCCTCATCTAAAATCAAAATAGGAGCGTCTACGAGAATAGCTCTGGCTATGGCAATACGCTGTTTTTCCCCTCCTGACAGTTTGGTGCCGCGCTCTCCTACCTTGGCCCCATAGCCTTGAGGAAGCCGCTTGATAAACTCCTCACAGTGGGCAAGTTGGGCAGCACGGACAATCTCTGCCTCTGCAGCCTCCGGCTTTCCATACGAAATATTCTCCCACAGAGTCCTATGAAAGAGTAGAGGCTCTTGTGGGATCAGGGCAATTTGCTGCCTAAGGGACTTAAGAGTGACGGTTGCAATATTTTGTCCGTCGATAAGGATTTTGCCCTGACGCACTGGAAAAAAACGTAAGATGAGGTTAATAAATGTCGATTTTCCGGCTCCTGTAAAGCCTACAAGGCCGATCTTTTCTCCCCCACGTATATGCACCTGTTTGTTCTGAAAAAGCTTCTTTTCTCCATAATGAAAAGAGACATTGTCAAAGATGATCTCTCCAGAAGAGATTTTGAGAGGGTGTGCAGCGGGCGCATCGCCAATATCCTGAGGATCTTGCATGAGAGCATACGCTTGTTTTGCTGCTCCAAAAGACTGAAACAAGACAGGCATTGCTCCCCCTACTGTCCACAAAATGACAGTCAAACTCCACAGGGAGTTGAATACTTGCACGACCTGTCCGGTGGTAATCTGGCTGTGAAGCCAGAGATATATCAGAGAGCCAAACATCGCGAGCACATTGGCAATAAAATAAAACAGTGACAGCGCACAGCGAAGTTTTTCTACCTGTTTTTTGGCGAGTATATTGGTCTCTTTTTCCTGAAGTTGAAAGGGCTCGAGTTCTCTTTTTTCATAGGCAAACCGGTAGAAGAGGTTGACGGCAAAATTATTTGTGAAGCTGTCGACAATCCTTCCAAGCAATGTGCTTCTAGTTTCTGCATGCCTCTGTTCGCGCTCGTCGCAAGAGCGTGTGAAGATGAGGCAAACGCTCAAGTGGATAACGATCCAGACAAGTAAAATCCAGGTAAAGAGGGGATTGACAGCCCATAGAAAACAGGCTCCTAATATACATGTGGAAATAGCGGGCACAATAGGCCAAAAGAGCTGTTGTAAAATGAGCTCTACCTGCGTGGTCATGTCTGTGATCTTATTTGCCAGGCTGCCGGCAAACCGCTCGTTGAAGTAATGAGGCGAGTGGCGCTGCGTGTGATCAAACATGCACATACGAATATCTGCCTGCAGCTTGGGAACAGCCTTTGCCATCAAAAATCCCATCGTACGAGAGGCCGTCTCGATATAGATCACCAGACAAATGCCTCCAATGATTGGAGCACGCAGAACCTCCCATGCTGCCAGACGATCGCCTTCATAGCGGACGAAGATATCGACGACAACGTGCAAGATGTAAGGCCAGAGCAGAGCGTCCAGAGACCAAGTAAATGAATCGATAAAAAAGATCAGAAAAAAGATCCATTTTTGCGATCTGATAAATTGCCAAATAAACCGGATGAGTTCTTGATATGAAGTCATGACAAACTCACTATACCGCACAACAAAGAAGTTGCCAACCTGAGTTTTGGGTTGTAAGTTAATTCTTTTCCCGATAAGGAGAGGCATACTATAAGAGAGGCTTTCATGACGAGTGTAGAAAACGATCCTATCGGGGTCTTCTTTTGGGCAAGATCGGGGGGAGGACATCGCACAGCCAAGGAGGGGGTCAAGCAGCAGAAGATAAAGGAGTATGCGGCTCAGGGCAAAACTTTAGATACCAAAGCAGACTACGATATTACCGATAAGGTCCTGAATCTTGTGCAGCTGCCATTTGCTGGAGGTCTTGGAGATCTTGGTGTCAAGAGCTGGGATGAGGCACAAAAAAAAGGTGATTTGCGCTTTTTGGAGAGATGGGCGTCGCTGCAATGGATAGGAGAGATTATCTTCTACCCCCTTGTCTACTTTCGCGTAAAATGTTTGCTGCAAGATCTAAGAGTAGAGCCGGAATTTGTTGTCAGCACGCAAGCCTTTTGTCTCAATGCGATCATGCGGGCCATGCAAAGTGTCAACAAAGAGAAAAAATGGAACATGCATATGCACGTATATTTGACAGACATGCCTTCTAAAAAAGCGACACACTTTTTTCCATCAATCAAAAAGGTAGCCGATGATGAGAGCTTAAGACCTCTGATCACCGTCCATGCAGCTCCTCCGCTATTAAAGCCTGGGCAAACAGAAAAAGATGCAGCGAGATTTTGGGAAAAGTATTGCGGCAAAGTCAAGGTCATTACTAATGAGAAATTTCCTATAAGGGAAGCGTTTTTAGAAACAGGAGTATTGAAAAAACGTCTTGAACAGCCAACTGTCAACGTGCGCCTCAAACTCAACCACCCCTCAGAAGCGTCTGTCATCCAATCAGGGCTGAATGCTACGGCAAAAGCTTCATGCCATTTTGATGAGGCTACAGCTTCAATTAGTGTAAAAAATGAAGATAAGGTTGGATTTTTGATGCTGGGCAGCCAGCCAACGACACAGTCTGTTTTGAATTGGCTGCATACCTTTGTGGCATCAAGTAAAAAAAGCGCTCCAAAAGAGGGAGAAAAACATGTGCAGCACTATCTCTTCCTTTATTGCGGCGCCTCGCATACCTCAAGTGTGCGCAATCCATTGCTCGATGCAGTAGAAGAAGAAATACGTAAGCTCTCTCTGCCCCCGCACTTCAATATCATTCCCTTCACCAATCAAGAGGCAGAAGAAATCGCTCTCCTAATGGCGCGAAATGATATTTCCATCACCCGCTCTGGCGGCGGTACAGCGATGGAGCTGTTGCAGCTACATGAGGCCGACATTCCGAAACGGCCAAACAAACGTACGCTGATTCACACGGAAGCAAAGCAGGATTTGGCAGCGCTCAATCGCATTCGCGACCATAAAGAATTTCGTGAAAAGATAGTGGCAGAAATTGCGCAGCAGACAAATAACAAGAGCCTTATGGGGAGTGCAGAATGGAAAGCCATTCGCAATGATATGCGAAAATTTGTCCAGGGGCTTGGCTATAGTGCAAACAAAAGCAGGTTGATTGTAGACAATATTTTGAGTCTCTATTCTGGTAAAGATACACCAGATCTGGAGGAGATTTTTAATGGATTGCAACAAAATGCAAAGCTCCTTTCAGAACGTGCAGCTAAGCGTGAGAAAAAGATCAGAGAGGAAATGCGAAGAATGAAGGAAAAGAGTAAATATCAAGACATGACTCTTGCTGATCTCAAAACGCTTGCGGTTGAAAGGGTGCTTACAAGAGAGGGGATTGCTGTCTGGGAAGCTAGCAATGCCAAGTACTTGAAAAAGAAACTTGGTGCTACAGTGGTAAATCCTGAGTATGCTGCTGGCATTATCGACAGTTCATTTTTTAAAACTAACGAGTGAGTATGAGTTCTCTACAGGTACATGGCACTACAGAAATATGCATTCAGGCGATGCACCTTACAGCAAGCCAGCAGGAGGTCGCTAGAAACTGCATCGCACGCTACGCACAGCCAGCGCCTATTATCCAAAAAATTACCTGGCTGTTTTATCGCATCGTGCAGGCAGTAAAAAGCCTCTTTGGCTGTTCTGAATGGCAATTGACAAGAAAAATGCTGAATGCGCAATTCTTAAGCGCAGTCTATGAGAAGCATCTGGTGGATGAGAAGCCTGCAGCTCCTATAGAAAAAATGATTCTAGAAAAAGTGGTGTCGAGTATAGCAGCAGTTGTTGATGACTACTTATCTAATATCTTATGGGTAGAAGAACATAAACATGAGGTTTCTGCAGGATATGACCAGCGCGTGCATCAAATTGACTTTTATCGCGTGCTTGAAAAATTGGGTAAAAACATCACAAAAATACGCTCTCAACTAGTAGCTGCTCTTGGTAATGCTTCCTGATACCTATCGATTGACTCACGCCTCGCTTGTAACCTCTCGAGGTATTACTCAAGGCGATCTTTATGTGCAAAATGGCAAAATTATCCCGGCCCATAATGGGGACATGCCCAGCATAGATTGCAAGGGAAAGTGGATCTTTCCAGGCCTTGTCGACCTTCAAGTCAATGGGATTGCAGATATTGATTTTTCCGTGAGCCCGGATCTGAAGGCGGCAAGCGAGGCTCTTTACAGATATGGCGTCACTTCATTCTTGGCTGCCATTATTAGCCAGCCTTTATGTCGTTATCAGGAGCTTGTGACACGATTTGCGCCTTTTGGAGGATGTCTGGGAATTCATTTAGAAGGCCCGCATCTCAATCCTAAATATGCAGGAGCTCATTCTCAGCAGGCAATTTGTCCTGCAATTGATCTCAAATTTTGGCGTGGCTTGCTTGAAGATAACAGCAAAGTCAAGATGATGACACTTGCCCCGGAGCTTGACGGGGCATCTTCTCTTATTTCATTCTTGAATCAAAAAAAAATTGTGGCTGCCTGTGGACATAGCAGCGCTTCTCAT
>CAYOTQ010000135.1:0-5397 GCA_964406915.1 uncultured bacterium | reverse complement strand
TTGTTTGAGAACACATTGTGAGCATGTTCATATCTTCAGTGGGAATTGCTGAAATCTCTCCGATCAGCCGATAGATAGAATTATTTATTCTTAAATCTGAGGACAAACTGTTCCTTGTATTTTTACAAGAAAGGCTATAGCGCGGGAACTAATTAAAATCCATTTAGATTAATACGCAGAAGAGTCTATTGCATCTCAGACAGCGAATATACTTCTTGCCAGTGAACAATTTTGCCCAAATCGTTGAATTTAAGGAGCAAAATGGCGCTAAAAATATCCACATTTCCTTGCACACGCCTCACTGTGGCTGTTAATGGCATAATGACTGTTGATTCTATGGAAAAATATTCTTGAACTTCATAGTCAATAGCATCAATATCCGCACGGAACTTATTAAGAAACGCATAATAACTTTGATAATTTGCATTATATCTTCTTCCATTTGCCATTACCACGAATTCGGGAGCAAATAACTCTTGCATATCACACACACTGAGATTCGATTGACATGTCAACTTCTCCTTATTCCATTCTAATAGCTGTTTTCCTTTCGAAATATACAAGTTGTCCTCAGTTGTTTTTTTCTCTAGATTGGCACGATAAGTAGATCAACTTCTCTGCTTGCAAAAGCAAGAAATCTGCCAAAGCTCCATACGCTGTAAGCATTGGAAAATGTCCTGACAGAATTTCGTAGCAAGGAATTTGCATCTCTCGTGCACGCACTACCATGGAGTCTAACACAGCATCTTCTGCACACTTCACATAGACTTTTTCTACAATCGAGTGCGAGCTGTTTTGCAAGTGTAATTTCTGCTCAAAGCTTTTTATAGACTGCGGGGTTGACATCTGCTCAAACCACTCCACAATATCTGCTGCATAAATACCATACCCTTGAGGAGCTCCAGCAGGCACCTCCCATCCATTATTTTGCCTTGCCGCTTCGGTCAGACAAGAAGAAATTTCAGGTCCAACAGCATCAAACATGCTCTCCCCACTTTTCGGAAGAACCGCTGCAATGTAGATTAATTTTTTTATCCTATTTCGGATCCTGTCTGCCACGCCGGTAATCACCATTCCCCCATAGCTGTGACCTACCAAAATGACTTCGTCTAGCTCTTCATACACAATTGCATTTACAATATCGTGAATATGCGTTTCCAAGTTGAGATTGGGGTGAGAGAGGTGTTTTCTTTCTCCCAAGCCGGTCAAAGTAGGCGTCAAAACTGCATGCTGTTTTTGTTCTAAAATTCTACGAACGTCTTTCCAGCAATTGCCTCCTATCATGCCGCCGTGTACGAGAACAAAATTTGCCATTGATTTTCCTCCGATCTGCCTGAAAATGTAGCTGAAAAATACATCACTGTCAAAAGCTCATTTGACGACAACTCACAATCACCCTATAGTCATCCCCTCTCTTAACACCTACCAGAAGGTCATATGTCACTTCCTGAAACGTCAATGCGCCATCTCTCGTCTTCCACACCTTATTCTGAATGCAAGTTGCTAGATGAGAATCACCATCGTCTCAAGGTAAAACAAGCTTTTTGCGAGCTATTTCCCGAGTTTGGCAAATGTAGATTCTATGATCCCGTGAAGACACAAAAAGAGCTCTCCACACTGCAATGCCGAATGCTCGAGAACAACTGTGATGTACAGAAGATCGCTTCTAGATGCTCTTCTCAATGACCAAGAGCACGTAGGCACGCCTCTTGGATAGATTCTGAATAGGTAGGATGGGCAAACGCAAGGCGTGCTACATCAGAGAGCGTCGCTCGTTTTGCAAGAGCCAATGCTCCAACTGCAATCATCTCAGAGGCATGATCTGCTAAAATATGCAGCCCTAGCAGTCGCTCTGTTTGCGCATCCGCTATCACCTTGACAAGCCCATCATAGTTATCACAGCAATACGCTCTTGAGTTGGCACGAAATGTCGCGATGCCTTTTTTCAGAGGTCTGCCAATAGCTTTTGCCTCTTCTTCAGAAAGACCAACAGTCGCAATTTCTGGATGTGTATACACCACATTGGGGATCGTCATGTACTCCACAGGAGGCGGATTTTTCCCTGCAATAATTTCGGCTACTGTCGTCCCTTCTATTGAGGCTCGGTGCGCCAGCATGGGTCCCTCAATCAAGTCACCTATTGCATAAATGTTGGGCTGGCCTGTACGAAAAGAGGAGTCTACAATAATCGCTCCCTTAATGGTCATATCGATAGGCAGAGACGCAAGGCCAAGGTCATTGGATCGAGGCTTTCTTCCAACTGCCACAAGCACTTTTTCCGTCTCCAACTTTTCTTCAACACCATCTTCTCTTCGTATGAAAATCTCGACATGGTTGTCTGCTATCTTCTTCGCTCCCACCACGCTGGTATTGAGCATGATGTTCATCTTTTGCCTCTTCAGGAGGGCTGCAAGAGGTTCCGAAAGGCTCTTGTCAATGCCCGGACAAATTGATGGCATCACTTCGATGATGGTAATATCAGCGCCAAGACGGGAGTAGACAGATGCCAGCTCCACTCCAATGACTCCTCCACCTATAATAATCATCTTCTTTGGGATCTCTTGAAAAGAAAGCGCTCCTGTAGAAGAGATGATCGTATGCTCATCGAATGGTAAAAACGGCAATGCGATCGCCTCTGAGCCTGCTGCGAGTACAATATTCTTGGCAGATAGAGTCTGATCGCCTACTTGTATCCGGTTGGCATCTATCAGATGCCCGCGACCCTGGACCTGCGTCACCTTGTGCTTGCGAAACAGCATCTGAATGGACTCGCCAAGGGCTGCCACCACTTTATTTTTGCGCGTCATCATCTCAGTAAAGTCAAAGATATGCGATTCGGCCACACTATATTTGGCAGCAACGTCAAGAAAATTGGCATAGGTCTCTGAAGAATGCAGCAGCGTCTTTGAAGGGATACATCCAACACGCAGGCAAGTGCCGCCAAGTATCGTAAGTTCTTCTATGCAAGCAACTTTTAGGCCGAGCTGGCTTGCTCGCAGCGCGCAGATATATCCACCAGGTCCTGATCCAATAATTGCGACATCATAGTCCACTGCCCATACCCCAAATATAAAACCTTTCAACCGCATCTTGGGTTCTAGCGCCATTTTGGTCAAGCCAAGAGCTGTAGCGCCAAAGGAATGGGCTAGGTTTCATTCTTAGCGCGAGAAGATCTCTTCTTTTTTTGTCAAAAATTGACTCGCATCATAAAAGAGCTGGATCCTCACAATCTGCTCATCTCGAAACCAGATCCAAGAGGCACCAGGAAAGGCTTTTGTCATACCCGGAATATCTACTTCATAAATAACGACAGCCTGATCGCCTTCGCCAAAGGCAGCACGTATCGTAAGAGAGGCAAACATTTTCATAAATTGATGCGTTGCCTGCACCACCGCCTCTCTTCCCTTTAAAGCAGCCATAGGACCAAACAATTCTACATCAGGGTGCAGATACGTTTTAATCCCCTCTACATCCTTTTCACCCACCATCGTGTAGTATGCCTTTGCTCGCATTGCTGCATTTGTCTCCATAAAAACCCCCTTCATACATTTTTGACTTCCTCCATTAAATAGAGTATCCTCTATTCAACAGGAAATTCAATATAGCATACTATATTGATTATAGCAAGGTATATTTATTATGGGCCAGCAGGAGAAAAGAAGCTACAATTCCGGCGCGAGGAGTGCGCAAGCCGCGCAAACCAGATGCCGCATTTTAGAAGGTGCCAGAAGGCTCTTTCAGTCGGAAGGATTCGACCAAGTGACAATCAGTCAGATCGCGAATGCAGCCGAGGTCTCCATGCCAACCGTATACAGTCTTTTTCGATCCAAACGAGGCGTCCTGCAAGCCTTGATCGATGATGCCTTGCCTCCAAAGCAGCGATTGGCACTTGTAGACGACTCTATGCACGAGCCATCCCCGCAAAAGCGCCTGGGGATCACTGCAAGACTTTCTCGTCAAATGTATGACGCTGAAAGCGAACTCGTAGATATCTTGCGAGGCGCCCTAATGGTAGCGCCAGAATTCAAGGAGCTCGAAGAGCAGCGAGAACAGAGGCGCTATGAGCGCCAAGAAGAATATGTCAAAAAGTTGATGCAAGAGAAGGCTCTTGCCGCAGGGCTGACACTCCAAAAAGCTCGCGATATCCTGTGGGCACTGACCGGTCGCGATATGTACCGCATGCTCGTAGGAGAAAGGGGCTGGACATCGGACGAGTATGAGCAGTGGCTGGCCAAGCAGTTAGTGAATTCTTTACTAAACTGACGTTATACCCCAAGCTCAAGTCTATGCGGATCTTCGATGCAATTTTTGATCTGTATCAAGAAGCCGACTGCCTCTTTGCCATCAAGCAGCCGATGATCATAACTCAGCGCCAGATACATCAGAGGACGTATCACAATTGCATCATCAACTACGCACGGGCGCTTGGTGATTTTGTGCATTCCTAGAATCGCACTTTGCGGAGGGTTGAGCAGCGGTGTAGAAAAGAGCGAGCCAAATACCCCTCCGTTGGTAATGGTAAATCCTCCTCCCTGCAATTCTTCAATGGCAAGCTTGCCACTTTTTGCACGAAGGGCAAAATCATCGATCTGCTTTTCAATATCTGCAAAAGAAAGCGTCTCACAATCTCTCAGGACAGGAACAATCAGGCCACGCTCTGTAGACACCGCCACACCAATATCAATTGTATGGCGATAGACAATTTCATCTCCATCTAGATAGGCGTTGACAATTGGAAAGCTCTTCAAGGCAGCGCAGGCGGCTTTGACAAAGAATGACATAAAGCCAAGTTTTACCCCATGCTTTGTCATAAAGAGCTCTTTATATTGCTCACGAAGGGCCATCACCTGCGACATGTCTGCTTCATTGAATGTGGTGAGCGTTACTGTTTGTTTTTGCGCATTCAGGAGCCTTTCTGCCATCACTTTACGAAGCGATGACATCTTTTTTCTTGTTTCTTGTTTTGTTTGTTCCTGTTTTGCTTGTCCTTGCGTTTCCGCGATAGCAATTTCAGGCTTTTTCGGTTCAATTTTTTGAGGTTCGGCTACTTTTTCGTGATGCAGCTCTTCAAGCCACTTCGTTTTGTCAAGACGTGTCGATTTTTCATCAGTAGATATCTTTTGCGCTGTGTCAATAACACCGATCACTTGACCGACGCTCACCTGGTCTCCCTGTTTTACAGAAAATGTCACCACTCCCGTTTGGGGTGCATAGAGCACCTGGTTGAGTTTATCTGTCTCAATTTCTAATAGCTCCTCATCTGCATGCACTTGAGAGCCAGACGGCCGCAAAATTGTCCCTATTGTCACCTGTGAAATAGACTCACCAAGAGATGGAATTCTAATTTCTATCGCCATTTATGAAAACAACGCCTCCATGATGAGTGCATGTTCAGTA
>CAYOTQ010000134.1:4078-5420 GCA_964406915.1 uncultured bacterium | reverse complement strand
CTCTTCTGCTGAGCCCGTGACTACTGCGCATAGTTCCGTATTTGGAAACATTGCTTTTTGTGTCTCTATTTTCTTAAATTTGCGCTCTTTGCATTAAATTTTTATTTTGATCAATCCTTGCGCATCGGCTTGCTTTTGATTCAGTTTCTTTTCATTCGAAGTAATGTATGATACCCCGCCCGTCTGAAAGGCAATCGATGGTGTCACGCAATAGCAGAAGTGCCTGAGGTGAAGGCGATGAATTGTAGTATCAACCGGAGCTATTTTTTTCACTTCAGGCTTTTCTATCGCCTGCAATGCTTCAAGCAGCACCTTATACATTCTATGGTGAACGGCATATGCATTCAGATAATCACCACCAGTAAGCCTGACCAAATGGGCGCTTTCTTCTATAGATGGATGTCTTACTAAAGCATTAAAATAGAGCATATCCCAGTGTGCAGGAAGTTCTTTCATTGCTTCTTTAAAGATTTCATCGGTCTTTTCCAGAGTAACTGAAGCGCCATCCTTCTGCACAAGCCCAAACCCGGTATCGTCTTCTAAAATAAGTACAGAGCTGTATTTTTTTACCTTCTTTTTTGCCTCATCTATTTTTATTTCGTCATTGGCAAGGTCGGCTTTTTGTAACTCATTCTCAGCCTCGTCGAATGCTTGGCTCACACGTTGTATGAGACGATAATGGCTCATATAACAACCTGCTTCCCCTTGAAACTGGTGATGCAGTTTGGCTAATCCCTCAGAAGTAGAGGTATCAATCTTCGCCCAGTTCATATGCATTTTTTTCCATATAGCTTCGTCTAAGTCTTTTCTTCCGTCTGTGGCTGTAAAAAATTCAAAATCTTTTCTATAAACACCGATATTTTCCAGCGCTTCTGTGATTTTCATACGCCGCTCTTCGGCATGTTCAAGACTGATAACGTAAATTGAACCAAAATGATCCTGAAGAGCCCAATTTGTAGCTTGGTTCGTATAATTTTTTGGTTGCTCAAAAGAAGTGACGACTGACATATTAGCATTTCCTCATAATATAAAGAACAAAGTTATATATTGATAGTTTATTTGTCAACAATGAATAGTTGAAATAAAACATATTATTCTGCAGAAAATAATCTCTTTTACAAGATATTGATGTTAGGATTATAGGGTAATTACTGATAGTCAGGAAGTGATGGTATATGGTGGTCACTTGGGTTTGAAAGTCCAGAATAGAAAAATGCCCACGGCTATTGATCTTCATTAGGCTTTGGCGGGAAACCCTCGTCACTCAAAACTCGATACACCAGGGTAACTCTGCCATTCGAAAAACTTCTCCTGGGCTCGTCCAGCCAAGAGTCCAAGACCT
>CAYOTQ010000134.1:0-4068 GCA_964406915.1 uncultured bacterium | reverse complement strand
CTTTCGGAGCATATCCAAATCCTAAAGTCAAGCAAATGCGCTGCATCTGTATTATGTGATGAAAGCATTTCGTCAATAATGTGAGAAAAAGGGCATTGAATAATTGATGATAGTGACCGTTTTTGTTTAGCGAGAGATCTTTGTCATTTTCTACAATCTTTTAAGCCTTTTTGTATGAGGAAAATCGCTTGTGAACAATGCATGAGCAGAAGTATAGTCACATTGCGAAATGCATTAACTACAGGAAGGTTACTATGACAACTCGAATAGAAGCTGCTATACATCAGGATATTGCTGAACAAGTGCGAATTTACGTAGGAATAATAGTCCCTAATGTCAAACTGTATCAATTAGACAAATCGAATGTGCCTGTTGAAACTGACACTCACACTCTATTGGCAGGCCGCAAGGTGGTGCTTGTGACATTCCCAGGTGCTGAAAGCCCGACTTGCAGCGCAGTACACGCACCTGCTTTTATTGAAAAAGCGGAAGAATTTAAAAAGACAGGAACAAAAATTGTGTTTGCTTCCGGCGGCTCTTTCGATACAAATCGTGCTTGGCTACAAAAGTTGCAAGAACCCCTTACATTAAAATATTCCTACCAAGATCTCAAAGATAACTACTCTATTATCAGCGATCCCATCGGAACATTTGCGTTAAAACTGGGTGTTGCCATGTACTCCCCAAGACTCGGCATCACATTCAAGAGAGGAGCATTTGTGCTCGAGGATCTCAAAATCAAAGAGATGCATATTGAAGAAAATCCAAAATCTACGGAGTCCTGCAATGCATACAAACTGCTGTCTGCTGTTGAGAACTTTTGATGCCCGCGTCACTTAGGTGTATGACAGCCACCCCTCTAGAGGACGTGGCTGCATGCTATGCATCGGCTGCCAAGGAAATTATTTGCTTGAGTATTGCATCGATGTATTTTTCTTGAACAGCTGCCACTTTGTCAGTGGTGTCTGAAAGCCCCTCTTGAAATTGGGCAAGCTGCTCCATAGAGCAAGGTTTGATATGTGCCCTGAGGCTGCCATCTTCTATACTTCCTCGTCCGCACTTGTCAAAGTGATAGTAGCTGTCAAAGTCATATGGGGATGCAGGCTGTTGTTGTGAAATAAACAGAAAGGAAGAATATGACGCGGGGTGGAGCAGGGGTTAGCTCGTTGGGCTCATAACCCAAAGGTCGTTGGTTCGAGTCCGACTGCCGCCGCTTCTTTGTTTTTGCTTTCAAGTCGTTTTCGGAAATCATTTCACTTTTTTGCATATGCACGCCTGTTTTTAGTTTATATAATAATACTTCCAACGTTTCAAATTGTAAAATATTGTTCTGATTATTTATAATGCTTATTCGTTCTTTTATTTAAAAATTAATGTTCGTTTATTATGAATAGTTTGTGCATTCAATCAATACCGCAACAATTCTTTCGTGATTTGTTTGCTCGAATAGATTTTTGCGTGCAACTGCCACAGATAGATTTCTATCAGCTGTATCACAACATTGAGTTTGCAGTCGCTAAGCCTTGGCAGTGGCGTGATCATGCCATTCAGCAACTTCATGCATGGGATCACACACTCGATACGATCATGCCGAATTTTCCCATTCAAGACCGTATTGATCAGCTTATTGAAGAGCTTGAGCAGAAATTTGCCCCACTTGTCACTTTTAATCACTGGCTGAATAGTAATGGCCACGGTGACTGGTATGAACAGCTGGCACAATTCCTTGCCAAATTACCGTTGCGATCTGCGCGAAATATTATCCAGCAGCTCTATCTCATCATTAAGGGTGTAGTGTATGGAGTCGTTCATCCGTTGAAAGCTTTGAACAAGCTCGCTCAACTACTTGTTTTACTTCCTTTTGATCTCACAAAGCCTGAAATATGGTCCCAGATGGGTGCGGGAATGATTGGATCGAGTCTTGGTGACGCTGTGATTATGGGAGGCTTTCTGTCACTTGTTGGACTCGGAGTAGGTGGGGCAATGCTCCTGGCCGGCGTGTCAATAGGTACTCTGAAGGCGAGTTTGCAGGCCAAGGAGGGTGAGTGGGACCAAGCTGCAGCTCAATACCTGTTGCAACAGTCGGCGCAGCTTTCAGAGAATCTTGTCACCGGATTTTACATGGGTCTTATCATGGGGGGGATTCGAAAGGCAATTCAAGAGCATGAAGCAAGAGTGCAAAAAGAGCACATAGAGCGTGAACAACAGATGCGCCGGCCAAATGGCCGTGAGCTTTATGAAGCGCAATCTGCAAGAGCTGCTGATTTTTTCGATGTTGTTGAGCAATGCCGCGCAAATCCAGATGGCTATCCTCCAATTGCCTATGCAGTAAAACTTGGAAGACATGATGTGGTAAAGTTTTTTATAGATAATAAGGAATCAATAAATGCGACAACTCCTGATATCGCAGTATGGAGAATGTTCTATTATGAAAACAGTCCAGATACTCCCATTCTCGCGGGAACACAGCCTGGTTATACGCCTCTTGAACTTGCCATACAGAAAAATGATACAGAAATGGTAAAAATTCTTACTACGTACAACCCATCTAATGCTGCTCCTGTATCAGGTTCTGTTCATCGATTTAATGAACTCTATCTTCATCGAAGCGGTGATTCCTTCATGGCAAGTGTTGACCATCCCAGAATAGTATCACCGTGGGGTACGATAAGTAGAAACCAAGGCCTTGTTTCAACAGTCGTTTCCCCTCTGTCACTCGCTCTAGCAGGTGGAAATGAAGAGATTATTGCCTCGGTAATCAAGGCGTATCCAATAGCTGAGAGATACGGTCTGTTTGTGCAAATTCATGCTATGCAGCAAGCAAATATTATGCGTATATGGCTCGAGCAAACTGCCTTGTTGCAAGGAATTTCCGGGCAGATAACAGACGAAACAGCACGACTTTTTATCTCTCGATCCCTTCAGGAAGGCATAGTTGACATTGCGAAGATCTATTTGCAGCAAGGGGTTTCTTGTAAGGAGTTACTATTCCTTGCCGTAGAACAAAAACAGTTATCTACGGTAGAACAACTTCTTGAATTAGTAAACTATAGCCAAAATGAAATCCAAGAAGCTGTTACGAAAGCTTATCAATCGCATACATACCAGATCATGGAGCTGTTACAAACAAAACTTTAACACAATTGGTGCAATTTTGGTGCAGTAGTGTACAATAGATACCGAATCGTGCAGATAGTTATCGATAAATGGATTGGCAATAAGCCACTAAGCCTCTTATGTATAGCTGTTGAAGCTAATCGGGAGCTGTTGGATGGATCAGAATCATAATCCGTGGGTCGCTAGTTCGAGTCCGACTGCCGCCGCTTCTTTGTTTTTGCTTCCATACAGTTTCCATAAGTCATGTTAATCTTTTAACGTACATCACTTTTAGTTTTTTCACTACTTTGATGAATTTTTCAACACGGCCAATTTTACCGCTTTCTACGTAGTAGGGTGGCAGAGATTGTCACAACAAGCTATAATATGCGTCTTAAATTATAATGATGGCTAGATTGTATGTTGATGTATTGTACGAATGATCTAATTGAATTTGTAAAAAACAATGCACTTCTGTGTGTGTGTACGCTAGGTCTTGCTATCATTGGGTATCTAGGACATCGTGCAGTTCAATGGCTCTTGACCCCGGACGGTACAGCGCAAAAAGTAGACGATATCGCTCAAATTGAGTTTCTACAAGACCGATCTACGACGTCAAACTGCTTTCTGAAAATAAATTCTAATAAATTTTTGATTGTAGATGACCAAAATGAAAAAGTAGTGTACGACTCGCTGCTTTCATTGGCCGCAAAAACAGATGAACTTGCTAAAGATGGTTTAACTGTTCATCAGACTTCAGGGGAATATTATTTTACGAGTACTTGCTTTGCTTTTACATCTAAACGATTGAAGTCTCTCACCGAGCGTTTTTTCTCTTCTTTTGATCACACAAATCACCAGGAGCTATCCAAAATATGCGCCCAATTTCGGACTGTTATTGAGAGTGGCACTACAGCCAGAAATGATGATATCGTTAAAATTCATTTTGTCCTGCCTTTCCTCCTTTCCTTT
>CAYOTQ010000133.1:0-5427 GCA_964406915.1 uncultured bacterium | reverse complement strand
TATCAGCTTCTAGTACAACCTCTTCTTTTTTTATCTTTTGACATGTTTCACTACATATTTGAACAACAGCATTGATGCGATCAAGTAATTCCTGAGGCAAAGAGCCTTTTTCTTTTCCCTGTTTTGCAAGATATCCTATCAATCGTCCGCATGTCTTACGATAATTTTCTACTGTCGCTTTGTTCTCTACACATTGAACATATTGCCAAATCCGTTTGATTATCTCTTCAGTTAAATCTCCTGCAAGCAGTTTTGGAACAAATTCTTTTTCGGACACTTCTATCTCTTCTTGAGAGCCTGTAAGAAAATGTCTCAGTTCATTATCCGGAAACAAAGCCATTTGATCTTTTATCTTCATTTTATTACCTATTTTTTTCAAAAGCATAGAGTATTATAAATAACAATATAATTTATGAAAATAATTACTTATTGATTTGAACAAATGGAAGCAAAGAAATGACAGGCAGACCATACTAAACTCCAGACAGAAGAAGTATGGCCTGCACCGAGGTAAATTGGGGGTGGTATTACTCAGAAATATTTTCCAAGACCCCAACTTTTTTGTGCGGCCCTGATACCAAATCCACATGTTTGTAGTTTTGCTTCTCATTGGCCTGAGCAAAGTTATGATAGATTGTATTACTGCTTTGCTCACTATGGTTGTTGATGCCAATTTTTTTGTTCTTCGCTACAGAATTGTCGCGAAGGCAGCAGTTGACAGTCCCCTTTTCGAGATGGATGCCATGGGTGGCATTGTTTGTCACCATATTGCCAAAAAGAGCCACGCCATTGGCTTCTTTGAGGACTATACCGGAACCAGTTTGCACTGATTTGACAAGCGTATTTTTCACGGTTCCATACTGCAACTGTTCAAGGCGAATGCCTGTTTTAAAGGCTCCATCCACCGTGCAATCCTCAATGGATACACCACTGTTGGGACCTGTGACAAAGATCCCAATATTGGCAATATTTGGCTGGATGCTTGGCACTATGCAGCCGCGCAGGGCTACATTGGATGAATTGCCTGTGATAAGGATTCCATTGCCACTTGTATCTTCCCCGCGAGCGTTGGTTTCTACAATCAGCCCTTCCACAATGCAGCCAGTACAATCTTGAATGGCAAGCCCATTGGCCGCTGTATTGACCGGATCTTGTACAATGGCGCTGAGCGTACAATCTTTGACAAGCAGAGCTTCTGACCCAACAAAGTTCATTGCTGCACATGGCTGGTTTGTCACTGTCGAGAAGGTAGAATTCGTAAAGGAGCCATTATAAAGCCCGATCGCATCCACAGGCGAGGTCCCTGTATTTAAAATTTGGCAAGACTCTACCTCTACATTGTTCACATCTTGTGCAAATTGGATCCCTTGAGCAACAGTGTTTCGAATTTGGGTATTTTGCATCTGGAAATTGTCCACCTGGCTCAAATAAATCCCACTTCCTGATCTGATAGCATCGACTACCGTTTGTGTAGTATCGATAGTTGAATCAAAGATGGCAAAATCAGTCGTTTGTTGAATATTTATTGCATTGACTTGGGAATTGTCCATAAAACAACGTCGGCACGTAAGCCTCTCGATGGGTCCATTTTGAGGACCTATAATGTCGTTGTTGATGAAAAGAGTGGTAATCGCGTAGGTGTTATTATCAAAAAAGCAATCTTCGATGGTGATATCACGAATGCCTGCATTCAAGGCGATCCCGGCCGCGTCTGATCGTGTATTTGACCCGGTGATGATAGATGAGAGAATCTGAACGTTTGACGTTGCCGTGACATTCGGCACACCTTCAATACCAATACCTTGTAATGATGCTTCGATATAGCAATTTTTTACTGTAAAGTCATTTACCCGAAATGGCCCAATACCAAATCTGCTATTGACAAGGATAAGATCTTCTATCACCACATTATCTGAATCAAGAACCAAAATGCCTAGCGTTCCGCCACTGATACGACCGCAACCAGAGATTTTCACATTGCTTGCAGAAGTGACAACGATTCCAGGCCCTGAATTTATTGTAATAGAGTGTGTATCGAGGCTCAGCTCCACATTCGACGAGGCAATGACAATCCCCGATGTGTTGTCAGCTGTGAGACAGTAGTGTCCAGGCACAGTAATGACTGTGGGAGCAGGCGTGACGCCATTACAGACAGAGGACGGACAATCTCGCACTTTCTTTGCTTCTTTGGCACGGAGCAACTTCAGCTCAAAAGTCGCTTTGAGAAGTTCTGCTTTTATTCGGTTAAGAAATGGAGTTTGAGCCTCTTCTGTCATCAGACTGGCTTGCACGGACTCTATCATATTTTGCAGTTCTTGTGCCGTCAGCTCATCTGTTTTTAAAAGTGCATCCAGCTCAAGCAGCTCTTTGCCTATCTGTGGGTTCTTCAGCTCCTGTCTTGCAGTTTTTGCAAGTTGCTCGAACTTCCATGATGTACTGCTATCCGCACACAAGACAGCACTACAGCATAAAAACATCAGTGTCCAAAACTTCATACCTACTCCTTAAATTATCCGGAAATGTTTTCCAATACTCCAACATGCCGCTTCGGTTTTACCACAAGAGTAACGCCTCGGAAGTTTTCCTCCTGGTTGGAATAGGAAAAATTATGGTAAACAGTATTTGCGTCTGAACAGGAGCCCTTCTTTTGATGGGCCGCTATTCCTACCTTCCCATTGGCATACACGGTATTGTCTCGAATAGCAGAGTTTTTCACTTGCTTTTCTATGTGCAATCCATGATGTGCATTATTCATGATGATATTGGAAAGAATAGTGAGGCCATCGGCGCATTTCACTGTCATCCCAGTGCCATTGCTGGTAGCTGAAATTGTATTGTTTTGAATGCGGCTATCCTCAAGGCCTTTAATGAGAATCCCATGTCTTGTTGCCCCTTGGATTGTATTTCCTTCAATGGTAATACCACTATTTGAGGCACTTAATGGAGCATCAAAAACGGCAATACCACGACTGGCTGGTTGAGTGGGGTCATTGTACAGACTGCAGCTTTGAATTGTGCAATCGCGATTTCCACCGTAGAGCAAAATGGCTGCTCCATCGATAGAGTTATTTGTCATACCATTGGTGCCAACAACGCAATTTTCTACACGCACGCCGTGGCAATTTTGCAGCGTCAGTCCATTGGTTCCTGTGATCAGATTGATGCTAGGATCAAGAGGCGCTGTTGGATCTTGGACAAAGCCGTAGATCAAACAGTCTTTGATAATGCAGTTGCCGCTTTGAGCTAAAATCATTCCTGCCACTTGATTTGCGGCTGTCGTGCCAAAAAGGCTCTCTTCAATTACAGCATCCATCAGGCCGACTGCTTCAAAAGGACTTTGTGCAGAATTCAAGACTTCACAATCCTTGACGATAAGGTTTCTGACACCGTAGCCTGTATGAACTCCTCTTCCCCCATTATTGCTGAGAAGGCAATTCGCAAGTGTTATATTTGCCGTGTTTTCCAGCAAAATACCGTCTGAGATAGACTCGTTGATGATGAGCTCTTGTACCAACACATTTTGCACACCAAATCCGCAATTCAAACCGATCTGATTGTTAAAAAGGAAGGTGTCGGAAATCTGCACTTGATTTAGCTGAGATGCTGCCTGCAGAAAAATCCCTGAGCCTCCATTATCTGCAATAAAGCAGTTGTCAATTTCAAGATTGTCTGTAAGGAAGCTAATCGACATTCCTTCTGCTGCATTGCCTCTCATGACAGAGTCTACAATCTTGACGTTGATGCTCTCGTGCTGGACATCTGGAGCTGTTACCTGCAACCCAATACCTCCTGTCGACAGATCGACACGATTCATTGTGACGCCGTCAGAGTCTATAATTTGAATCCCTACCGCACTAGAATTGATCAAAATGCCGTCAATTGAAACATCTTCAGCCCCATTAACCTGGATTCCAGCAACAGAGGCGTTATTGATGACACCACAACCACCAATATGGATGTTGGATATTGTAGATCCAGTCCCATCGACAAGGATGCCAATAGTGGCCGTGCCACTCAGAGTTATTGTGCGCAAATCCAGACTCAATTCCACATCAGAGGAAGTAATAGTAATGGCAGGGCCAGGTCCTGAGTAAGAGAGATCTCCAAGCACACAATAGTGCCCTGGAGCAGTAATGGTAGTCCCTAGAGCTGTAATGTTGGTTGGAGTGTTGCACATTGAGGTGGGGCATTCTTGCGCTCGTTTTTGCCCTTCTTGCTGACGCTGAAGGGTAAGAGACAAGAGCCTGAGCTTGGCATCGATCTTATTGAGAAGAGTTGCATGCTCAGCCACACAGCTACTTGGAGCGGCCCTTCTCTGGATTTTGCATCCGGTATCTTTTCGAGCCTGCAGAAGTGCTGTTGTGGCTGCACCAAGCGCCTGCTTAAACATAAAGCTATCGATCTCTTCAGCCGCTGTCACATCATCTAACGCTTGCAGCGCTGCTACAAGCGTAGGATCTTGCAGTTCATTGAAGGCCTCTTCTGCCAAACTTGTGAGAGATACTGGCACTGCACTATTAGCGCTCAGGCATGAACAGCTAACAGCTAGCAAAGCAAGAAATAGTTGTATTTTCATCGCATATCCCTTTTCTATTACTGAATTTTCTTTACATTGACCACCTGGCAGCCATTGAGGTTGGTGGCTGGACAAAACTCCTCACTGACCCAAAAGGTATTATTCACAGGATCGATACTGACCTTTGAAAAATTCCCCCATTTCCTCACAGCGTTGCCAAAGCTATCAGCTTCAGGATTGTAAGCAGTGGAGCTCTCTGTATAGAGCACATATGGCCGTGTAGTGCCATATGCGTCGTTGGAGGTCCTGCCGGCAAATCCTGCATTAATATAGCTATTTACCCCTGCAACCGAAAAGCCAACAATCATCTCTCCATTCGGATTTGTCATGATGCTCGGCGCCCAGCAATTCAACTGAAACTCATCATTTGGAAACGTAGCATCAAAAATGGTTCCAACCTGGCGTGCGACAGGAGTTGTTGTGAGATCCACGATTTCATACCAACGAACTCCCACCCGACTTACGTCGACAAGTGGGCCGCTATTACCACCGGCATCTACATTGATGCTGTGCGTTGTCCAGAGACTGCCATTTCTTATATGTGCAGACAAAAGATCACCGAATGCATCCAGACGTCCATCTGGAAATTCGCTATTTCCTTTGTGATTTACAAAAATATCTGTGGTCTCATTGTAGTTTACTTGAAATGGCGACACAGCAATCGTTTGAGGCCCTGTCAACACTGGGGTGTCGTCAGGACTGGTCATTGTCCATAGTAGCAGCTGAGTGCCAGTCACAGCATCTGCGCCGATAAAGTAGCCATTGGTAATTTCAGGATCAAAGATGTTCACAGGCTGAAGGGTCGGTGTGTTATTTTCCACATCTCCAAGAGCACGAAAGACCGTGATTTC